>JABGUA010000209.1 GCA_018646825.1 Piscirickettsiaceae bacterium | reverse complement strand
ATCCTTAACATCCAGTGCAACCGTTGTCTCTGGGTGCATTGTGACGGCTGAGGAAACGGCTTCCAAGCCCGCGTGATCTAAAGCATCTTTTACCGCAGCGTAATCTTCAGGCGCGGTAAAGACATCTATCGTACCGTCTTCATTCGTCACAATATCATCAGCACCAGACTCTAAGGCAGCTTCCATAACGACATCTTCATCGGTCCCTTCTGGATACGAAATAACACCTTTTTTTTCAAACAAGTAAGCAACACTACCATCCGTACCCATGTTACCGCCACGCTTGGTAAATACATTTCTTACCGCCGCCACAGTTCGGTTACGATTATCGGTTAAACAATCCAGCATAATCGCGATGCCGTTCGGGCCATAGCCTTCATAGCGAATTTCTTCATAGGTAACGCCTTCTAATTCACCTGCACCGCGTTTTGTTGCTCGCTCGATGACATCACGTGTCATATTGCCACTAAGGGCCTTATCAATCGCTGCACGCAGGCGCGGGTTATTGGCAATATCACTACCACCTTCTTTGGCAGCAACCGTAATTTCACGAATAAACTTGGTAAACAACTTACCGCGTTTTGCATCCTGAGCACCTTTCCGATGCTGAATGTTTGCCCACTTACTATGACCTGCCATGCTTTATCCTCGTTTCCTTTACGCTGCTTTATTATCGTGTTTTAACACGCTATTTATAAACTATTTAACCTGATGATTCCAATGGCGATAATCACCGCTACGACCATAAACTTGATCAAAATACATGGTTTGCAATTGCTCTGTAATTGGACCTCGGCCACCGTTTCCAATGCTACGGTTATCTAATTCACGAATGGGAGTCACTTCTGCAGCCGTGCCCGTAAAGAACGCCTCATCAGCGACATAAACCTCATCACGTGTGATCCGTTTCTCTACGACTTTTAAACCAATATCTGCCGCCAAAGTCATTACCGTCGCACGAGTGATACCTTCTAGAGCAGAAGTTAATTCTGGCGTATACAACACACCATCACGGACCATAAAGAAGTTTTCTCCACTGCCTTCTGCAACAAAACCCTCTACATCAAGCAATAAAGCCTCATCGTAGCCATCCGTCACCGCTTCTTGTAATGCCATGATCGAATTCATGTAGTTACCATTTGCTTTGGCTTTACACATCGTAATATTGACGTGATGCCGCGTGAAGGAAGATGTTTTAATCCGAATGCCATTCTTCATATTCTCTTCACCAAGGTATGAACCCCAGTCCCAAGCTGCAACCATAACGTGAGTACGTAAATTGTCGGCACGAATCCCCATCCCTTCACTGCCATAAAAACACATCGGTCGAATATAGGCCGATGCTAAGTTATTCTCACGTACTGCCGTTTTTTGTGCTTCATTGATCACATCTTTATCAAATGGCATTGGCATGCCCATGATTTTCGCACTGCGGAATAAGCGATCGGTATGTTCTTGCAAACGGAAAATCGCTGCACCTTGATCTGTTTCATAGGCTCGAACACCTTCAAACACACCCAAACCATAATGCAATGTATGTGTTAACAAATGGACTTTTGCATCCCGCCAAGGAACTAGCTCACCATCCAACCAGATAGTGCCATCACGATCTGCCATTGTTGTTACAACTGCCATAATCTCTACTTCTCTATAAATTTGTGTCTTAAACTAGGTTTTCATTCAAACCAACGTCGCCAAATACTCGCTACTTGCGTCCGATACGCAGCCACTTGTTCGACCGGCACCAGTGCGGGCCTTTCTTGCAAAACACAGTGATTCGCTAATTTCCGATAAAAACGATACGCCCCAGCCAACATATTACTATCATGCTCACTCAATTTGTCAGAGGCTTTTAACGCCTCTAACATACGTATATTATCGGTATAAACCAACAAGTTTGGCCAACCCGAAGACCAAGCTAACGCCGCATACTGCACCATAAACTCGATGTCCGTAATACCGCCGTCGCCTTGTTTCAAATCAAACAATTCAACTGTACTTTTATTCAATTGTTCGCGCATTTTAGCACGCATCTCGCTCACGTCTTTTATCAAACTTGTTAAATCACGTTTTTGTGCCAAAATTTCACTACGTATCGCTGTAATTTGATTGGAAAGACCCTTATCACCAGCCACACATCGCGCACGGACTAAAGCTTGATGTTCCCATGTCCAAGCCTCTTCTTTCTGATAGATCTCAAAACCAGATACATCGGCCACCAACAATCCCGATAACCCATTTGGGCGCAAGCGCATATCAACTTCATACAAGATACCGCCAGCAGTCACCGTATTCATAAAATGAATCATACGTTGGGCTAAACGCGTGTAAAACATCAAAGGTTCAATCGGCTTATCACCGTCAGTTACACCTGTATTGACCTTATCGTCAAACACAAAAACTAAATCTAAATCCGAACCATAACCCAATTCTAGGCCACCCAGTTTGCCATAGGCCAAAACGGCAAAACCACATTGAGACAAATCATCATTCTCTGTGCAAGGTGGTCTCCCATGACGCGCAACCAAATGTGCCCAGGATAAAGCCAAAATTTGTTCCAATTGAATTTCAGCCAACTCCGTTAGCTGATCTCCTACTCGCATTAACGGCAAAACCTCGGTGACATCTGCTGCTGCCACATGTAAGGACGAAATCTGTCGAAATTCTCGTAGCAAAGACATTTGTTGCTCTATATCCGTTGCCTCTGCAGTTGCAATCTCCGCTGCCAACTTTTGCCGTTGTTGTTCACGACCGGGCACTTCATATAGCGTCCGAGGATCCAGTAATTCATCCAGTAACATGGGATATCGAGCCAATTGACTGCTAATCCATGGGCTAGCAGCGCATAGCTTTATTAACTGTGACAATGCTAAAGAATTCTCAACCAAAAGGGACATATAAGCACTACGCCGCAAAATACTCTCGACTAAGGGCATCAAGCGGCTTAAGCACTCATTTGGATTAGGCGCTTGCGAAGCGGCTTTAACCAATAATGGCAATAATTTAACTAGGCGCTGACGCTCAATTTCACCCAAATTCCGATAAGCATGACTTTCAAATAAACTGAGTATCAAAGCAACACTTTGCTGCGCTTGCTCAAAGCCTAATTCGACTAAATATGCCACCTTGTCATCCGTCGTCGATAAAAACAGCGATGTTTCGTCAACGGGAAGTGCATCACCCTGTGGTGACGTTAATATCTGTTCAAAATGATTTTGAACCTGTTCGCGGTGCTGATTCAAAGCCAAAAGAAAATCAGCTGATTTTTCGAAGCCCATCAAGTGGGCAATACGCGCTAAACCTGCGTCATCATCCGGCAATAAATGAGTTTGTTGATCAGCAAAAGCTTGTATTCGGTGCTCAGTACGTCGCAAAAAGACGTAAGCTGTTTTTAAATCATTGACTGTCTGTTCAGCTAAACACTGGCGCTCTGCTAATAAATCCAAAATAGTTAAAATAGGGCGCTGTTGTAATGGCTGATCCCGCCCGCCATAAATTAACTGAAACACTTGGCCTATAAATTCAATTTCCCGAATACCACCAACACCCAATTTAATATTATCTTCCACACCTTTTCGACGTAATTGACCGACAATCATGGCCTTCATTTCACGCAATGAGTCAAAAACGCCATAATCTAAATACCGTCGATAAACGAAGGGACGTAGCAAAGAACTCAGACTCTCTTTTTCAACCTCATCCCCTGTAATAACGCGCGCTTTGATCATCGCATAACGTTCCCACTCACGGCCCTGTGTTTCGTAATAATCTTCCATTGCTTCAAAACAGCTGACTAGCGCACCACTCTCTCCAAAAGGCCTTAAACGCATATCAACGCGGAATACAAAACCATCCGATGTCACATTATCCAAAGCTTGGATTAGCTTCTGCCCTAAACGGGTAAAAAACACCTCATGACTTATATTCCGGGCCCCACCTTGTGTCTCGCCTTGACAAGCATAAGTAAAAATCAAATCAATATCAGAAGATAGATTCAACTCCCCGGCCCCTAGCTTTCCCATACCAATCACAACCAGGTTCTGCGGATCACCTTTTTCATTACGGGGTATCCCATAGTTTTCACAATGCCATGCATACAACTTTGCTAGCGTCTGTTTAATACAGGCATCCGCCAGTGCTGATAACTCACGGACTGTCTCCGCCAAATCGGCCCAACCCGCCAAATCACGCCAAATAATCCGAACCATTTCCCTTTGACGGAAATAACGCAACTGCTGATGTAAGCTCGCTTCATCAGTGACATCGCTCAACTGCTTAACTAAGCGAGTTTCAAACCCCGTCTCATCATAAACACGATGTATATCACCCGAATCAACTAATAATCCGGCACGCTTTGAATAACGCTCTCCCCACTGCCTCACATAATCACTGCCTGTTAAAACGAGAGCAGCAGTGCCTGTTAAAACCTCATCGCTCTTTAATAACGCTTGCCATTGTTCAAAAGTGGGATCCATCTGTGTCATTACCTTCGTGTCCTCTTACGCATCCAATTTGAAGTTATCTTAATCTGTCTACCCTGTTTAAAGCAGCGAGTACAAAATATCCACCAAAGCCAGCATTAAATTAAACGTGTAAACTGCCGGGGTTTAAATCTACAAAAGAAAATAAATCGGTCAAATAATTTAAAAAAATACCCTTTATTCAGCTTAGATTAAGTCACCTATTGTTAATGTTTTTTGCCCATTTAATCAACACAACTAAATCATTAAGGATCCCCATGAAAGTTCTTTCCATACCTTTCTTTTTTTGTTTAGCCTTCACAGGCTCAGTCTATGCCTTAGATTTCATAGAAACAAAAGATGGCGGCACTCTAACCGGGACCATCAAACACATCACCCATGACACCATCATTTTAAGTACTAATTATGCTGGAGACATCACGCTACAACGAGACAAAATAGTCGGGTTTTCAGCAGAACAATCCTTATCAGTACGGCTCAATAGCGGCACTGTCCTAACAGGGCCAATCAAACATCAAGAACAAGGAACATTGGCTATCACCGCAGATGATGCCAGCCTGCTCACTCAATTTAACCAAATTTCTGAAAGTTGGCCTCCCAGCGAAAAAGATCCAGAAATCGTCCGTATCGAACAAGCCCACACTGACAGTCTAAGAAAATGGTCCTATGACGCAGGTGTCGATATTGCGGGTAAAAAAGGTAATTCCGACGAATTTGGTATCGCTATCAACGTCGCCGCAGAACTGGCAGGAAAAGATGATAAATTACGCTTATATGGTTCTGTAGATAAGGCTGAACAAGAGGGTATCGACAGCTCTGATGAAATTATCATAGGTAGCGAATACACCGCCTACACCAGCGATCCTTGGGGTTGGTATGCTCGAACAGAATTCGAGCGTGATGATTTCGAAGATCTAGACTTACGGGCTTTAATTGGGAGTGGTTTAAATTATCGTGCTTTTCACTCACCGGAACATTCACTCGAACTTCGTGCTGGACTTGGCTACCGCCATGAAAGCTTCAATGATGGGTCAACAGAACAATCCCCCACATTCGATTTTGGCTTAACCCATGATTGGCAATTTGTATCTTGGGCTCGGATGAAAAGCAGTTTGACCTATGCCCCGGCTATTGATGATTTTGGTGACTATTTGATCACCCATGATTCAGGTATAGAGATACCGCTAGGTTTATCAGATTACTGGCAGTTACGAATAGGCTTACGCAATGATTATAAAAGTTTACCTGCAACAAACCGTGATAACTTAGATACTAGCTATTACTCAAGACTACAAGTCGGCTGGTAATAAAGTACACCGTAAACAAATAAGCAATAACTTCGACCACTATTTAAGGTAGGTAAATCATGGACATCATCATTTTTCTAGCCATTGGGGCCGTAGCAGGTTGGCTTGCTGGTACGCTAATGAAAGGCGGCGGCGCGGGTCTCATTACCAATATCATTATTGGCGTAATCGGTGCTTTTATTGGCGGCTTTATCTTTACGCTGCTAGGTATTTCTGCCGGTGGACTCATTGGTTCTATTATTACAGCCACCGTGGGTGCTGCAATATTACTTTGGCTAATCAGCGTCATAAAAAGCTAAGCCAATAAACCATCGGTCCCGGGCTGCCTTCTTACTTCAAGGATGAATAGGAATGTAGCCCTTTTGAATTTCATCAATCAAAAATTTCACACCAGTTTGAACCATTTCCACACCGGGTAGCAGTTCCGGGCGCTTATGATATTTACGTTCTAGGCTATCCAGCGTATTACCGCAAACATAGAAGCGAACGCCATGTTCTTGCAAACTGGCAATACGCGCTGAAAACTCATTATCTCCATCCAACAACATTGGCACACCCACACCAAATGCAATCACTTCAATATCAACCATTTCCTGCCCGTAACGCTTGGTTAAATTATTCGCAATATCCAATACAGCCCGATAATGCACTGGCTCAGCATCACTCACCTGCATAATGATATGTGTTTCAGCGAAAGGCTTAGCATCATGCAACTCAGCCTGTGCAAACCCAATACTCATTGCAAAAGCCATCACCCACATCAGTATCTGTTTCATATTTTCTCCAAGTTCAAATTACCGCACTTATCACTAGCCAGTGATATCCATTAAGACCATTGTCATCAATCTAGCAACGAATAACAAGATGATTCATTTTATAGACCGTATTTACACCGTAAATATCTCACTACACCACATTAAGGTAATATCACCCCGAACCCCATCATATTTTTATTAAAGGCATAAACATGAGCGATATCCTTTCATCTTCAGTCACAGCGATGCTTCAACAACACAATATTGACTATGATGTCATTACCATTCCCCTCACCGATGATAAAAAGCCCGTTAGAAATCTTGAAGCACTACTAGAAGCGGAAGGACGTGATCCTGCTTCAGCTGTGCGCAGCCTCTTATTCAAAACTGGATCAGATACCTTCGCCCTACTTGCCGTTGCTGGTGGTGGCCGTGCTGACTGGGCAACGCTTCGAAAACACCTAGGTGAACGCAAATTGAAAATGGCTGACTTTGACCAAGTTGAACAAGCCACAGGTTATGTTATCGGCGCCGTACCTCCGATTGCCTTACCAGACAACCTCACCGTCTTACTCGATAATAATATCGACGACTACGACACCGTCATCATTGGCAGTGGCGTACTTGGTTATGCCCTAGCATTATCAAGCCAAAGCCTCAGAAAGGTCATGGCCAATACAGCTCAATCAGGCCAATTCATTAAACTCGAAGAATGAAAAAGACCGCGGCTTTTTCCCCCTGCCGCCGCTATCGTTACGCCTTATGTCGACAATGGGATAACACTAAACCCACTGTTTTATTTATTGGCTTAAATCCATCAACCGCAGATGAAGAGAATGATGATCCCACCCTAGTACGTTGTATCAACTTCGCAAAATCATGGGGTTCTGGTGGCGTATGCTTGGCTAATTTATTTGCCTATCGTGCAACGAAACCAAAAGACTTATTAGCTAGAAAACGTGTCATAGGTAAAGACAATAATGACTGGTTACTTGATTTAGCTAAAGATGCGGATAAAGTGATTGCAGCTTGGGGTAATGATGGCCGATATCTCAGTCGGTCAACACAGGTTAAAAAATTGATAGAACCACTACACTGCCTAAAATTAAATAAAAGTGGAGAGCCCGCTCACCCGCTTTATTTAAAAGCAGGTCTAACGCCTTTTTTACTTAAATGAGTCCATCACGGCTGTTGATTAATTGTCCAATCATAATCTATAAATTCAACACGATAATCTGCAGGAATAGGGCTACTTCGAAATTGATTGATATAAGGCAATAAATCCTGCTCATCTCCCGAGACCACAAAGTCTTCGGTATAGAAGTCTAAAATTTCAGACACTGACACTTTCGACATCCCATTATTGAGTTTCAAATGTTTGGCTTTATTAAAAAATTCACGTGTTAACTGCGTCAAATCTGAATCTAATGTCTCTGCTACAAATACCTGCTGTGGTAAACGTGGGCAGTCTTTGACCATACAATTCAAGACAAAATGAACCCGAGGCTCTCCTAAAGGACGTATCACATCATTTTCATAATCATATAGTGATGTCAATTCACCACCAATCTGGATATCACGTAATTTAAAAAAACGTAACCGTTTAAAAAAACCATCAAAATCAGCTGGGATACCTGCTGCTATTACCCCATGCATTGCCAAAGCATTATAAGTATTGATGTGGTAAACCAGTACATCGTTTTCCGTTGGAAAAAGAAATGGTTCGGATTGCGGACTGACCCGAGCAACAAAATCGACATAGGCTTGTAAATCATCCGCTTGTTTTGCCAAGGCAATAAAATCTGTCTGCCCTTCAGCATTCACAAAAGTTTCAAGCACTTTCCCCCAATGGCTTAGTGCGACTTGATAGTCTTGTTCCGTTGCAGCCATTGAGGGCAACGACAACCCTAATAAACAACTTAGTAACAAGAAACGCGTCACCTTCCTCAACAACATATTAATTGGCTCCACTCGCTTTTCGATAGCTAGGCATCTCAGGTATCGGTACATAATGCTCCGTTGACCCATCCTGTTTTTCTACCACCAGCGGCTTCAAAATAAAATCGTCACGTTTGGCATTATGCTCACACATCGATACTGGGCCCTCTGCTGTCATCACCATAAATGAACAAGCATCGACACGTTCCTGAACCAATTCATTAGCATCCATAAAGTTTTGCATAAAAAAAGACAGTTTATTAACCTGTCCTCGTCCCAATAACAAATGTTTTCCCATTTGGCGCAGCTGCCCAACAGCATAAGACACAGCTGGCCACCAAGATCGTGGACGCTTTAATAATGCCAAGCCATAGTCCATTAAAACTTGAAAAGAAGTCGCATGTCGATCTGTTCGTATATGCTCAAAATGACTTAAAAAATGGCCAAATAACGTTCGCTCACCAATCACAGGAAAAACCCGGTTATTAACAACTGTCGTCGGCATATAGCTATGGCAATCGCTATGGCCAAAATCGACTACCCCCCAAGGTAATGTCCTAGCTGAACCGGTTTCTATTTGTTTTTTCATTGATTGCTGCGTGATTAATGCATCACGCGAACCCCACTCTCCTCGGCCCGTCTCGGCCTGCAGCTGAAAAGAGACCAAACCAATCTCAGCACTCTGCGCAATAAAAAAGCGAACCAAATTGGGAATATGATGAAAGTTACCCTCATGCACCGTGGTATTAAAGACCACCATCAAGCCTAAACCCTGTGCTCTCGCAATATAGTCTTTACGAATGACATTTAAATCCATTTCTGTTTGATAACCCGCACGGCGTTGTGTGGTATCAACATGGAATGCCACATCCTGCAGTCCAACGGCTGCCAAGTTCTCTAATAAAGTCCTTGTCGCAGCAATGCCATTAGTAAATAACGCTGGGTATAAGCCAATATCGGACGCATAACGAACGATTTCAATCAATTCACTGTGTTTCCGAAGCGTCGGGTCTCCACCCGTAATTTGTACATGCGTCCCTTCACCATAATGTGCGAGCACCTCATCCAAACGTTTAAACACTTCATCAATCGGGATATCTTTCACCGATTGTGAATGCTCGGACAAGTAACATAGAGTACAGTCTAAATTACAGCGCTGCGTAATCTCCACCGCAACACAACCAATCGTCTGCGTCCGCCCTAAGACTTGATTGGCCGTATAGTGTTCACCCATACGTTCACGGGTTTTAGCTAACATCTGATTGCGGTCAGTAATAACTTATCTCCTGTCCTGGCTACCGTACTTATTATTGAGGATCAACAAAACAACTTACGCCATCTTACCTAAACCCTAGACAAAAAAAAGCCCCGGCCAAGGCCGAGGCTTTTTTAAGTCTTAGGACAATGATTTACATCATGCCGCCCATGCCGCCCATATCAGGCATTGCAGGTGCGCCTGCTGCCCCTTCCTGTGGCGCTTCAGCAATCATCGCTTCAGTCGTCAACATTAAGCCAGCGACAGAGCCTGCATTTTGCAATGCAGTACGCGTTACTTTCGTTGGGTCAAGAATACCCATTTCAATCATATCGCCATATTCACCCGTTGCAGCGTTGTAACCATAGTTACCTTTGCCAGCAGCCACTTCATTCAAAATAACAGAAGCTTCTGCACCTGCATTCGTTGCGATTTGACGTAAAGGTTCTTCCATCGCACGACGGGCAATTTTAATACCGGTATCTTGATCATGGTTGTCGGCAGTTAATTGGCCTAGGCTACCTTCAGCACGAACCAATGCAACACCACCACCAGCAATAACACCTTCTTCAACCGCAGCGCGTGTTGCATGAAGTGCATCTTCAACGCGTGCTTTTTTCTCTTTCATTTCCATTTCTGTTGCAGCACCGACTTTAATCACAGCAACACCGCCCGCTAATTTAGCGACGCGTTCTTGTAACTTTTCTTTATCGTAGTCTGAGCTCGACTCTTCCATTTGCGCTTGAATTTGTTTAACACGAGAAACGATATCGTCTGCACGACCATCACCATCGATAATCGTAGAATTTTCTTTACTAATAGTGATTTTCTTAGCAGAACCTAAATCATCTAAAGTCACTTTCTCAAGGCTTAGACCGACTTCTTCAGAAATCACAGTACCGCCAGTTAAAATCGCAATATCTTGCAACATCGCTTTACGACGATCACCAAAACCAGGTGCTTTAACAGCACAAACTTTCACAATGCCGCGCATGCTATTAACAACCAAAGTAGCTAGGGCTTCGCCTTCAACATCTTCAGCAATAATCAATAACGGGCGACCAGCTTGAGCAACAGCTTCTAGTGTTGGAAGTAAATCACGGATGTTTGAAATCTTTTTATCAAATAACAAAACATACGGATTTTCTAAATCAGCCGTCATTGTTTGTTGATCATTAACGAAATAGGGAGAAAGGTAACCACGATCAAACTGCATGCCTTCAACCACATCTAATTCGTTTTCAAAACCGCTACCATCTTCAACAGTAATAACGCCTTCTTTACCGACTTTTTCCATCGCTTCAGCAATGATATCGCCAACAGACGCATCAGAGTTAGCTGAAATCGTACCGACTTGGGCAATCGCTTTATTATCATCACACGCCGTAGACATGCCTTCTAGCTCAGCAACAGCCGCTGTAACAGCTTTATCAATACCGCGTTTTAAATCCATTGGGTTCATACCAGCAGCAACGGCTTTCATGCCTTCACGCAGAATGGCTTGAGCCAATACTGTCGCTGTCGTTGTACCGTCACCGGCAGCGTCAGAAGTATGCGATGCCACTTCTTTCACCATTTGAGCACCCATGTTCTCAAATTTATTTTCTAACTCAATTTCTTTTGCAACCGACACACCATCTTTAGTGATAGTCGGTGCGCCAAAACTTTTATCTAAAATTACGTTACGACCTTTAGGTCCCAATGTCACTTTTACCGCATCAGCCAGTGTGTTAACACCATTGACCATTAAACTACGCGCATCAGCACCGAATTTGACTTCTTTAGCAGCCATGTTTATTCCTCTTAATATTCTTTAAATAATGTGTTGTGAAGGACGATTAAGCTTCAATCACAGCGATGATGTCGCCTTCGCTCATGACCAATAGGTCTTCGCCATCGACTTTAATTTCTGTAGGGCCGTATTGTTTAAACAAAACGGTGTCACCAATAGCAACATCCATTGCACGTACATCACCTGAATCTGTAATTCTACCTTTACCTACAGCAAGAATTTCACCACGATCTGGCTTTTCTGAAGCACCACCAGGTAAAACAATACCACCTGCGCTCATTGTTTCTTCTTCCATTCGGCGAACAACCACACGATCATGAAGGGGACGAATATTCATTTACACTATCCTCAAAAAATGTCTAACAAAAAAGTTTGAACCCCTTAGATGGGGTTAGTTACAAAAACTTCAAGAGCTGAAAGTGAAATTTTATTTCAAATGCCGATCTTCATCGTTATTATCAACAACTTCACCTTCTATAATATGACCGTCTTCTTTTTGACGGAATGTCTCGCCCGTTCTACTGTGTGCTGAAAACTGACCATTTGCCATCATCCTTTTAATTAAGGCCTGGCGAACCGGGGATATCAATAACAAAAAACCCAATGCATCAGTAAAAAAACCAGGGGTTAATAACATCCCGCCACTGATTAATAAGGCCAAGCCTTCCATCATAGCCAAAGCAGGGACCTGACCTTGCGCCAAAGTAAGTTGTGCTCGCTGCATCGTGCTCAAACCTTGCATTCGCAGTAGGCCTGCACCTATTACAGCGGTTGCAACCACCAAAAAGATTGTCCAACCCGCACCAATCACTTCGCCCACTTGAATTAAGAAATAAATTTCTATCAGCGGCACAATCAAAAACAAAAGAAACAAAAATCGAAACATCACATTTCCAATATCACCTTATGAATCTTATACATAAGGGTAAATTGTCATAATTCAACCCCACTTTCATTAAAACCCTGCGTTGCAGAAAAGCAACAAGATGCGGCTTTTGTCTCAATGTCACAAAACTGTCATACCCGCTTCATCATTTTGAAACATTTCAAGGTTAATGTGTGCTCATTCGGATTGATAAACACCGATTTTCTATTATTAACCCAAGAGGATAACCCCTTGAAAATTAAATCTACATCACTACTCATCGCAGGCGCCTTATTGGGTGCAGCAGTTATGCCAGTACATGCAAGTAATGAAGCTATGCTGGACTTATTAAAAGTACTTCGCGACAAAGGTACTATCACGGCACAAGATTACGACTTACTTGCTAACGCAGCTAAAGCTGATAAAGAAGCTGGCGATGCTGTTGCAATGAAAGTAGAAAAAGTTGAAAAGAAATCAGCTTCTTTCTCTAATCTAGAATGGGCTGAAAGAATTAAAATCAAAGGCGACATGCGTTTCCGTCACGAAACTGAAAATGTTGACGATGGCACATCAAGAACTAATGAAGAAGACCGTTTACGTATCCGTGCTCGTGTTGGCGTCTACGCACAAGTCAATGATAATGTTAAAGCGGGTATTCGCTTAGTGACTTCTTCTGGTAGTGCAACATCGACAAACCTTTCATTAGAGAATGACTTCCGTAGCACAAACGCAGGTATCGACTTAGGTTACATTGACTGGGCGCCTGAAATGCTTGGCGGTGACACCAACATCGTTGTCGGTAAAATGAAAAAGCAATGGGACTCAGTTAATGACGTTATTTGGGATGGTGACACCAACCCAGAAGGTGCGGCAATCAAATCTAAAATCAAATTAAGTGGCGTCACTTTAATGCCATCAGCTGGTTACTACGTACTTGATGACAATGGCAATGATTCATTCAGCGAAGATAGCCATGTTGGTCACGCACAGTTAGCGGCTAAAGTTGGTGAAAAAACTAAAGTAGGTATCTCATACTACGGGTTCGAAAACCCTAACAATGCAGGGGAAAGCATGGAGGAACGCATGTTTGAAATCTTCGGTGAAACTGCGATCCCCGGTACTCCTGTTACTGTTTTTGCAAGTCACGTAACTAACAGCAACGCTGATGCTAGCGGCGATGATGATAATGCATTCTCTATCGGTGCTAAAGCGAAATTAGGTAACTTCAAATTAGGCTATGAATTCCGTGACTTAGGTGTTAACGCAGTAAATAGTAACTTTGATAACAGTGATTTCTTAAGCGACTCTAAAGGTAGTATTTTCAAAGCAGCTTACAAAATCGACAACAACTTCTCAGTAGGCGCAACCTACTACACATCTGACTCTAATATTCGCGGTGATGACACAGAAGTTGATTTACTACACTTAGATCTTAAAGCTAAGTTCTAAAGTTTTACTTACTGCGTCGTCTCCGTAGTACTGAAGCCCGCTTAGAATGCTCTAAGCGGGCTTTTTTTTCACCGTTAATTGAGTCTTATCATGACAACGAAGAGTTTAAACAAGGTCAATCCTTAGATGAAATATTAGCCTCTGGTGCCATTTCAACCTTATTTCAGCCTATTGTTTCATTAAAGAATAATACGATTTACGGTTACGAAGCACTCAGCCGGGGGCCATCAGATAGTCCACTTCATTCCCCGATCAACCTCTTAGACGCCGCCAGCAGGCATGGCCGTACTGCCGAATTAGATTTACTGTGTCGTGAACTTGCAATTCAGCAATTTGGTCGCTTAAACCTCCCGCACAAACTATTCCTCAACACCATTCCTGCGGTGCTACTACAAGCAGACTATCAACACGGTCTCACCTTAAAATTTTTAGAAAAAGCGAACATACCACCCAACCGGGTTGTCATCGAATTAACGGAACAATACCCAATCGAAGATTATCCTCTTATGCGAGAGGCGACTGAAAATTATCGTTCAATGGGCTTTACGATCGCCCTAGATGACCTTGGCGCAGGTTATGCTGGCTTAAGAACCTGGTCAGAACTCAAACCTGATTTTGTAAAATTAGATCGCCATGACAACACACGCTTTTTTCCACTCCTCAGTCTATCTATCGGCATGGTAAAGTTACGAGACTTCCCCATTCTCAAAACAGAAGCTGAATTATCAAGTCATGCAACCGCGGCTAAATCACGCGCTAAAAAAATTGTCGGCAATAGCCTTTATCGACTCACTCAAGCAGACTGCCGCGTCACACAAGATCATGAGCTATGAAGCGGTAACTGACTTAATACATACTCAACACGCTTTTTGACTTTATCTCTCGTTTGCCTAAATGCCGCTGAAATTGCCTCATCACCACCTTTAAACTTAGCAGGGTTACGTAAAGGAAGATGTAATTTAAACGTGTCAAAATTCATCACAGGACATTGCTCCTCAACATTATCACAGAGCGTCACAATCAAATCCGCCCACTCTAATAATTCAACATTAACTCGTGCTGGCACTTGCTTTGACATATCGATACCAACCTCAGACATGACAGACACGGTAGTCTCATTAATTCCTTGAACCTCAATCCCTGCCGATTTCACATCAACCAAGTCATCGGCTAATTCCTTTGCCCATGCTTCAGCCATTTGAGAACGACATGTATTGCCCGTCGACAAAAACAATACGCGAACTTTACTCATCTTCTTATTCCAATAGAAATGCCTTAGCCAAATACCATATCAACCTAGTATGACAACCACGTGAATCTCAACCCCATCGAATTATTTTGTGAAACACATCAAATATTCTCGCGACGCATCTGATAAAATGATTAAAATTACCCCAACCATAGAAACCAAGCCTGTGAAAAAACTAATTACCCCTATTCTTCTGAGTCTCATATTGAGTATCCCACTAAGCAGCTTGGCAGCAACAACCCGCTATGTTTCAGATCAGCTAGAAATAACGATGCGTAATGGCCAAGGCGTCAAATTCGCTATCAAGAAAATGCTCACCAGCGGTACTAAACTCAGCATTATAGAAACCGCTGACTCGGGTTATTCAAAAGTCCGTACCCCTAGCGGAGCAGAGGGCTGGGTTTTAACCCGGTATCTAACCAATACCCCCAGTGCTCGTAACCGTGTTGCCAGCAGTGAGCAAAAAGCAGCTAATCTCGAACTAGAGTTAGCGAAGGCCAAAGAAGAAATTCAAAGCCTATCATCACAAAACAGCAGTGCTGGCAGCCAAAACATGACTTTAAAAGAAACGTCACAACGGCTGAAAAAAGAACTCGATGATTTAAAAAGAACCGCATCAAATGCCGTTGCATTAGACAATGAAAACAGACAACTGAAAGGGAAAATTCAGCAAACAGACCACAAAATGCAATCGCTCATATTAGAAAATAATGCACTCAAAGACAGCGAAGCAAAAAACTGGTTTCTTATCGGTGCAGCTGTTTTATTGGGTGGCATTATTCTCGGCCTAATCTTACCTAAACTGCGTCTCCAAAAGAAAAGCAGCTGGGGCAGCTTCTAACAGCTGGTACCCATTCAAATTTCCTTCGAAAAAGCCCACTTCATCGTGGGCTTTTTTATATCTATCATCACAAGCTTGACCTAAATCAAAACTATACATATACTTTTTGATATATATCAATTTTGATATGTCACTAGGTCTTAATCTATGGATATACAAGCAGGTGATTTCTACTCAGCCCTTTCTCACCCAATGCGGTTAAGAGCAGCTCTGCTCATTCTGAAAATGGATGAGCTTTGTGTTTGTGAACTCACTCACGCCTTAGATTTGGCCCAGCCTGTTATATCAAGACATCTCGCCCAACTCAAAGAAGCAGGCATTCTACTTGCCCGTAAGCAAGGCCTCTGGGTCTATTACCGCATCAATGATGCCCTCCCCAATTGGGCTCTTGATGTCATCCAAACCACCGCTAACGGCATAATGGATTCAACACCATATAAAGACGATACACAAGCAATCAGCACTATGTCAGATAGGCCTAACCAAGTCTGCTGCTAAAAAACATCAAGGACAAAAAATGACAATACGCGTCGCAATTAACGGCTTTGGTCGTATGGGAAAACTGGCACTCAGAGCCGGTTGGGATAGTGAGCAATTAGAATTCGTTCATATCAATGAGATCAATGGTGATGCCGAATGCCATGCCCATCTACTCCAGTTCGATTCCGTACATGGCCAATGGGGTCAAGACAAAACCATTTCGAGCACGATTAACAACATCATCATCGGCGATAAAACCCTGTCTTTCAGCCAAAAAACCAATCCTGATGATATCGATTGGGGAGAATTAGGCATCGATTTAGTTCTCGAATGTACTGGCCAATTTAAAACACAACAACAACTTCAGACCTATTTCGATCACGGCGTCAAAAAGGTCTTAGTCTCAGCTCCTGCACCAGAACCGGCCCTCAATATTGTCTATGGCGTAAACCATCATCTTTATGATTCTACCCAGCATCATATCGTCACCGCCGCCTCATGCACTACCAATTGCTTAGCACCTTTGGTCAAAGTCATGCATGAAAATATTGGCATTAAACATGGTTCCATGACCACCATTCACAATATCACCAATACTCAAACTATCGTCGACAAAGGACATAAAGATCTCCGACGTGCCAGAGCCAGCGGCCAATCACTTATCCCGACAACAACCGGCTCAGCGAAAGCCATTACCACCATTTTCCCTGAACTCCTTGGTAAGCTAAATGGCTATGCCGTCCGTGTGCCCTTACTCAACGGCTCGTTGACTGATTTTGTATTTGAAGCAGCACGTGAGACAAATGCAGATGAAATTAATCAACTTTTCAAAACCGCCTCACAAACTAACTTGACCGACATACTGGGCTACGAAACAAGACCCTTGGTTTCTGCCGATTACACCAATGATCCTCGTTCAAGTATTGTCGATGCGCCATCCACCATGGTAATTAACAACACCCAAGTCAAAATTCTCGCATGGTATGACAATGAATGGGGTTATGTAAATCGACTAATCAACATCGCCGAAATGATGGCAAAACAATTCTAAAGATAGATGACTAATCTACGGAATTATGCCGTCATAACTGGGGCTTATTGGGCTTTCACACTAACTGATGGCGCTATCCGTATGTTGGTCGTGCTGTACTTTCACCAACTCGGTTATTCTCCTCTAGCAATCGCAAGTCTATTCCTGTTTTATGAGTTATTTGGCATTATCACCAATTTGTTTGGTGGCTGGTTAGCGAGCTGGATTGGGCTAAATAAAACGCTATTACTCGGTATGGCACTTCAAATTGTCGCCCTCGCCATGCTCACTGTACCAACCGAATACTTAACCGTTATCTACGTTATGGCAGCCCAAGCCTTGTCAGGTATTGCTAAAGATCTCAACAAAATGAGTGCCAAAGCCAGCATCAAACAACTCACTCTAAATGACCCCAACGCCTCGAAGCGCTTATTCAAATGGGTTGCCGCACTCACAGGCTCTAAAAACACCTTAAAAGGTACTGGCTACTTTCTAGGTGGCTTACTCTTATCACTCTACGGCTTTAGCCAAGCATTAATTATATTGGCCTCAGGCCTATTAATCGCCTTGCTCATGACCCAATATTTGCTACCAAAAGCGAGTGAAAAAACACATTTTAAACCAAAATTCTCACAACTCTTTTCTAACACCCCGGCCATTAACTGGTTATCTATTGCTCGATTTTTCTTATTTGGTGCTAGGGATATCTGGTTTGTCGTGGCATTACCAATCTATCTCAGTCAACAGCTCGGCTGGCCAACCCAACAAATAGGTGTTTTCTTTGCCCTATGGATTATTGGCTACGGAATTATTCAAGCCTGCACACCCGCCTTAATTAAACAAATAACACACCGCGCTCCCGATGGTCGAACAGCTCATAAATTGGCCTCAGTCTTATTATTTGTGCCACTACTTATTGCAATTGGATTAACGCAAACACAACATCCGGAAAACATTCTGATCGCAGGCCTTGCCCTCTTTGCCCTCTTTTTTGCCCTCAATTCAGCCGTCCATTCCTTCCTCATCGTTGATTGGTCACAACACGATAAAGTTGCGATGAACGTCGGGTTTTATTACATGGCAAATGCGGGAGGAAGGTTAACCGGAACCTTATTATCAGGACTCATCTACCAATATTATGGCCTAGTAGGCTGCTTAATTACCTCATCAATCTTCATTACAGCCGCTGCCATATTATCAACTAAACTACCAATAAGAACAGTAGCTTAAACTTAAACAACTCCGACCCCTTAATAACCCTTAGGCTAAGCTACATGCAATAAAAAACCCAACTTATGAAACATCAGCTGGGTCATTAATACGCCATAAATGGAATACTGATTAATTACATAGGTGAAAGCAAGTCTGGGTTAACGACAAGGTTTCTTACCGCATGGGCGGCACCTTCATCAAACTGATTCGATTTACACCATTCTCTAACCGTCTTCACATCTACTTTGAGTACTTCAGGTCTCACACTCCAAGTCACTTGTAACGGTGACCCTTTCTCATTGTAACTAGGACCTGTTGTAGCACCTGCATACACGACCGGCTTCCCTGTGTTATTGGGGATACCCGTTGCTTGGTGGTAGCCATTTTTCATACCAACAGCCGTCAAGTCAGAAAAATCCAACGCACTGTCATCATTTACTAATGCATAGACTTGAGCCTCAACACGCAACTGAGGATTCATGATTGATTCTGATAAACAAGCTCCTAAAGTAGGACCCGGCTCTATCTGAGCAGATGAGTGCACATAATGAATCTCAATCGTGTCGCCGGACTGCAGACCATCGCCTTCAACAGCACAAACGGCTTCCGACATTGGCTTGGTTTCACTTTCAGTCAAAACACCAGAATATAAAAACCCTGTGTTATGCCCGTGACCATCACCGTTGCCAGCATACTTTGTAAACTCACCACCGGCATGTTCTGCATTTTTATGAAAATGAATATTACATAAATTCATCGCTGTATAAATAGGTGCAGTGTTAAATTTAATCGGATTTTAGCCAACAACAGATTCAATATTCCGTGGAGACTGTGGACCAAATCCTTTGCCTTCTGTGTTCTTAGCTAAATTTGCCCGATGTTCTGAAATAACACCATCTGAAACGGAACCAGAATGGTCATGTTCAGCATAAACAACAGATGATAAAGCCATCGTAACTGCTGATAATAATAAAGTTGTTTTAATCATAAAAACCCCCTAATAATCTAAAGTAGTCTATCTAAATACCCAGCTATCTGACTCTCAGTAATAACCTAAGTTCTTATTAAAATAATCAACTGAAAAAACTGACTATTTGCCTCGTAAATCACCGTTATTTATTACTGCCAAGCTGAGAGTGAAGTTAATAAAAGTTAGAACCGTCGGCCAATACCGATGCCCCAAACAAGCGGATCTATATCAGCATTAACTCTCGCCCTTGTATTACCGTCAAGAATGCCGGAATAGTGTGCTTGCGTATCAATATCTAAGTACTTAACATCTAGATTAAAGAACCAATCTTTATCTATCGCGACATCAACCCCCGCTTGCAACGCAAGCCCCCATGAACTGTCTAACTTAACGCTGTCTCCAGGCGCCGACAGAGCCGAGCTTGTAGGCACACTCTCATCAAAGAAGTAGGTGTAGTTAATGCCTGCACCAACATAAGGTCTAATATCCGCATCAGGCCTAAAGTGATATTGTAGTGTTACTGTCGGAGGCAATACTCTTGTATTAGCAACATCACCCAAAGCCCCGTTCCCTTCGTTACCTCGAACCGTATGCTCTGAGTAACCTAAAATAAGTTCAACACCCCAATTCCTGTGAAGCATATAAGTGATATCTATTTCTGGAACCACATCTGAATTGACTGCGACACCTTGTCCAATGATATTAAAGCCACTGCCACCATTAACATAGATATTGCCACTGCTATCTTGTGGTGCCACTTGTATAATACGGCCACGAATCAACCAATCTCCCGCCTCATAAGCTAATACTGGTAAAGAGACCACTGAAAAGCCAATTGCAGTAGAGAAAGCCATCAAAGATTTTGTTTTATTCATTTCATTCTCCATCAAGTTCGTTTAACAGACCGCATCATATAGCAGCCGAACTATTAGGAAAAATCGTATTTTTTATATTAATTACTCGTAAAACCCGATGCATTTGTGTGAACAGAGCATGAACAGTAGCAACAGCTCTATTAGAGGGCCACACTCCTCTTTGAAATGACTACTTCTTTTCTAACACATAAGTACGCCACATTGAAAACAGAGGTAAAAAATCAATGTGCGTTTTAACATCAAAGCCAGCCTGCTCTGCTTCTTTTTCAAATGTAGCTGCAGGGATAATAAAACGGTTTTGATAGCTGCGTTGAGATCGTTTAGCTTCAAGCCTTTTGCGTTTCCATGACTTGAAGTTACCATCAACCCACAAAGAAATAATCAGCGTAGAACTACTGATCCTAGCCAATTCCTTTAACAACTTAACTCTATCTTCGCTACTGCCAATATGATGGATTAAACGAATACAAAATACCGTGTCTACAAAACCAGCTTCAACAGGTAACTCAAATGCTGAACCTTGAAGAGCCTGAATACGATCAACAATCTTGCTGTCACGACATTTCATGCCTATATCAATCATGTCCTGGCTATAATCAACGGCATGAATCCTACGATCAGTATTTTCTGCTAACAAGCCCCAAAACCGTCCTGTGCCGCAAGGTATATCGAGTACACTCTCCGTTTTACCCGCAATTCTAAGAGCTTTTCGTGCTACCTGATGATCTCGCCGATTAGAAAGGCCTCGCCAAAAACCTTCATTATGTTTAATAAAATAATTTATCGCATGTGCATCATCATATTTGTGAGTAAATTCCAACTCAACATTTTGCGTATCGTTCTTCATCGAATAGTCCAATCAGTGATAGATGGAACATATAATCAACGAAGCGACTTAAGGAAAACTTATCGAAACACTTTCAAAGGTAAGCTATTAATTTGTACAGCTCAGCTCGACTTTAGATGACGAATACGCATCAAACAAATGATCGGCCTGCTTTTGTTCAGTCAAGGTCAAAGCCTGATATTTCCGATCATATCCCCAGCCATAACCCCAACGGTACCAAGTATAAAAATACGGACTGCCTCCAAAGCGGACGCCTTCATACATCACATCTGCTAGTGTGAGGTTATTGGTTTTATCAATAACGCATTGCTTCAATTGTTGATCAGCAATAATACGTTCAGCCTCCGTCCCTCATCGCCAATAGGCCTTATCGTGCTCAAAACAACATGAACACCAATCCATTTGTGTTAACTGATCTGAATCTGGGAACAATGAGCACCCATCACTGCTAAAGGGTTTTAAACCCGCTGAGGATTCACATGACAATAAAGAAACACAGACAAAGAACAACGCGATCATTCGGCTATATTTTGTCATTTCATAAGTACCAATATAACCATATTATTATCTTTTAAGCGATAGTGCTTACTTAGTTAATGAAGTCTCATTGGCAAAAGTCGTCACATATAT
>JABGUA010000048.1 GCA_018646825.1 Piscirickettsiaceae bacterium | reverse complement strand
GTATTTAATGGTGGCTCGACCTGGAATCGAACCAGGGACACAGGGATTTTCAATCCCTTGCTCTACCGACTGAGCTATCGAGCCATCAAGGTGCGGTATTAAACCTGTTGAGGCTTCATGTGTCAAGTGATGGGCTCATTTATTTGGTGATGATTGGCTCTTTCTTATGTTCGCGAAGATATGATTCTGTGTAATTTGAGTTGTTTTTAAAACAACCTTTTCAATGTTTCATTATCTAACGCGCGAACCCATTTTTGCGTTATTGGGAGCTCACTAAGCTGTGGCAGAATTTGAAGTGCTTGCTCTAGTGTCTGAATGGTGAGTACAGGTAATAATTGCTGGAGTATGCGGCGTAAGTGGGCGCTATCGGTTTCTGCTTTTACCTCCTGTGCAAGGTTTTTAAAAAGTTGAGGAAGGTGGCATTGTGCGAACAGGCTAGGAATGGCAGTTATATGGAGTTGGTCATCGTTTAAATTATATGCGAAACCAAATTGTTGTAGTGATGTTTGTTGCAGGTCTAGAGCTTTGATTTCTTGGGCTGTCATTGTGAGCTTGATAGGAACAAGGATGGGCCGTGAGCTTAGGGTGTTGTTGTCAATGGCATGTTGAAATTGCTGTTGGCGCAGCTGTCGTTCTGCGGTTTGTATATCTAGCAGCAGGTGTTGCTCTTGAGTTCGGGTCAAGAGGTATCGTTCTTCTAATAGAGCAACCGCCGTGCCAAAATTGGTATCGGATGATGCTGTTGAAGGTGATGCTCTCTCGTAGTTTTGCTTAGTTTCAGCAATAGTAGATTGCGGGGCTGCTGGGTCACTAGTGGGTATGGGTTTTAAGAGGTCTTGTTGGGCTTGTTTTTCGGGTTCGGATCTATCCTTTATTTCCCCTTTTTGGCTTAAAGCATCGGAAAGGGCTTTATTGATGAGACCATGTATTAGGCGAGCATCCCTGAAACGAACCTCATGTTTCGTGGGATGGACATTGATGTCAAGCCTATCTAAAGGCATGGTGAGATAAAGTACGAAAGCAGGGTAACGACCATCTGGAATGTAGTCGGCGTACGCTTGACGGATAGCGTGGTTGATGACGCGGTCTCGGATCACTCTGCCATTAATGAAGAAGTAATGGACATCTGTTTGGGGCCGGTGGCC
Source organism: Piscirickettsiaceae bacterium (assembly GCA_018646825.1). Taxonomy (GTDB): domain Bacteria; phylum Pseudomonadota; class Gammaproteobacteria; order Nitrosococcales; family Methylophagaceae. The sequence continues at coordinate 17,904 of JABGUA010000048.1, read as the reverse complement.
TTCTGCGGTGGCGACCCAGCCGTGGAGTTCGATATCATCATAAGATTGTTTAATATAGAGACTGTTGTTCAAAAATGTTTTGCCACAAATTTTGGCTATACGCTGCTGGCGTTGTTCATTGGTTTTGGCGGCGGGTAGTTTTAAGTTATTCGAAGCTGAAAGCTGGCCATGGAATCCTGTTTTGAATTGACTTAATGCTAAGCGGTGAAGTGTAGTGACAATATGATTGAGCTCAGTTTTATCACCTTTGAGAAAATGACGCCGAGCGGGGACGTTAAAGAAAAGATCTCGAATTTCAATGGTTGTGCCGTCTGGATGTGTTGTTGGATGTGAGGTTTCGTGGCTAGCATCGTATTGCCAAGCATGCTCGTTATTCGGCTGTTTTGAGCTTAGAGTCAGTTGTGCAATTGAGGCGATGCTGGGTAATGCTTCGCCTCTGAAACCGAGACTAGCAATGTGGCTGAGCTGTTCGGTTGATGTTAGTTTGCTGGTGGCGTGACGACTGAGGGCCAGTGGTAAATCGTCTGGGTGAATGCCATGGCCATTGTCTTTGATCCGAATGAGTTTACTGCCGGCACCCTCAATATGGATTGTGATGTCAGTCGCACCGGCATCAAGACTATTTTCGATCAGTTCCTTGACGACAGATGCAGGTCGCTCTATGACTTCACCAGCAGCAATTTGATTAGCAAGGTGAAGGGGAAGAGGAAGGATACGTTGTGGCTCGGTCATGCCGTTATTCTAGCAGTATCGTTATTGGCAGACTTAGGGAATAAAAAGGACATCACCTATTTTTAACGTGTCGTTGTTGAGTCCGTTGTTAGATTTTAATTCTGCAAGTCTTACTTGGTAACGCTGGGCGATCGTACTGAGGGTGTCCCCTCTACTAACGATATGTTGTTGTGGGGTCTGTGTTCCCAAGGGGGGATTGCGTTGGAAGTAGTTTCTAATACCGGACATCATAGCGAGTGCGAGTTTATTTTGATGGCTGCTACTGCGTAATTTCTTTTCTTCGCCAGGATTAGAAATGAAGGCTGTTTCAACTAAAATAGAGGGGATGTCTGGTGATTTTAAGACGACAAAAGCGGCAGATTCAACATGCTTTTTATGGGTATTACCAACGCGTTTTAGACCGGATAAGACGGTTTCAGCAACTTCGGTGCTGGCGACAAGGCTGGCGGTTTGGGATAGGTCAAGCAGAACAGAAGCAAGATCATCATCTTTATCGTCAATACTGATACCGCCGACAAGATCAGCAGCGTTTTCTTTATCAGCCAACATCTGCGCTGCCTCACTACTAGCACCACGCTCGGATAGGACAAAAACAGATGCGCCTTTGGCTTCACGCCGATGGAAGGCATCAGCATGAATTGAGATAAACATGTCTGCTTTTTGTTTTCTAGCGCGCTTTATTCTGCCGCGAAGGCTGATAAATATATCGCTATTACGCGTGAGATAAGCACGCATGCCGGGTTCTTTATTGACTAATTTCGCTAATTTTCTGGCGATGGCTAGTACGATGTCTTTTTCTTTGGTGCCGTGTTTACCTATGGCACCAGTATCTTTGCCACCATGGCCGGCATCAATGGCAATGATGATATCTCTTCTCGGCTGCGGTTTGATGGTTTTTTTAACTACTTTGGCTTTAGGTTTATCGATTTTTTTTTCTAATTTTGGTTGTTTTGTAGGAGTGGCTTTGGCTTCTTCTTTTGTCGATGTTATTTGGTTAGTGGCTTGCTTGGCGTCAGGGAAAGGTTTGGTTGAGAGATCGATAACGAGCCGGTGAGGGTAGTTGCCATTAGGGGGTAGTAGCTGGGTTCTGTATTTACGTGTAGAAGCTAAGTCAAGTACAACACGCAACGTGTCCGTTTCTCTTTGAGCATAGCGAAGGTCTTTGATCGGGGTGCCGTCAAAATTTGGCAGTTTAATGATGCTCCACTGTTTGGAGTTTTTAAGGTCAATAACAACACGATCAGGTTTGTTTAGTTTAAAGCTGGTGTAGTTTACTTCTCCTTTTAAATCAAGAACTAAGCGGGTGTCTTGGCCGGTCTGTGATACACGAACTTTGTCAATACCCGCAGCCCAAGCACTTGTTACTGAGAGTATCAGTAAAATAAGACTTAAAAAGAGTCTGTGCATTAGGGCTTATCCTTAAAATAACTTAGGCGGTATTGTCTGACTGTGACAGCAAAAAATCAAGCTGAGTATGACGTGTAATGTTGCTGGAGGTTTTTATAGAGCATTTGAGCAGTATCGGAGGTCGGGGTTATTGTGACTTGTCTGCCCTGCTTTTGATATTGGAGTGTAATAATTAAGTCAGGGCGAGGTAAATAGCTTCCGCCTTGCGCAGGCCACTCAATCAAGCAGAGGGCATCATTCCCTAGGTAATCATCTAGTCCAATATATTCAAGTTCTTCTGGGTCTGCTAGGCGATATAAGTCGAAATGGTAGATGGTTCTGCCATTCAGTAAATACTGTTCTACTAAGGTATAGGTTGGGCTTTTGACGTGACTATTGTGGCCTAAAGCATGTAACAAACCGCGTGTAAGGGTCGTTTTCCCCGCACCTAATTCGCCCTCTAAATGAATAGTAAATGCACTTTGAGGGCAATGCTCTGATATTTTTTTGCCGAGGGCAAGTGTTGCTGATTCGTTATTTACGGTGAGTATCATGGTTTAGCGTATTGAATTGGATAATTGTCTTAAATGAGGCATAAGATCCATAGCTAACATGCCGCGTTCACCATCTTGATTCGCTGCCTTATCACCAGCCATGCCGTGTAATGTAACACCGACGCAAGCGGCCTCCATTAATGGAAAGCCTTGTGCTAGTAAGCCACCGATGACGCCAGCTAGAACATCACCCATGCCGCCTGTACTCATACCGGGGTTGCCCGAAATTGAAAGGCGAGTGAGGGCTTCACCATTATTGATTAGGGTGCCGGGGCCTTTTAACACAACAACACCGCCATAAATATTTTGAATTTCTTGTACCGCGCTGTATCGATCTGCTTGGATTTCAGCAGAGGAACAGTCTAGTAAGCGGCCAGCTTCTCCAGGGTGGGGCGTTAGGATCCAGTTATCAGAATGTAGACGGTTTTTACTGAGTAGATTCAGGGCATCAGCATCAACGACCATGGGTAAAATGGCCTCAGCGGCTTTTTCAAAGAGGGCTTTAGCCCAATCACTTTGGCCTAGTCCCGGGCCGATGGTGAGTGCATTGGCTTGTTTTAATAGTAGGTTTAATTCCTCGGGGCTTTCGACGCTGTGAGACATCAGTTCCGGTCGGGTTAAATTAATCAAGGCACTATGGCTTTGTCGAGTGGCAATACTGGTCAAGCCTGAGCCAACCCGTGCACCTGCTTCAGCTGCAATACGGACAGCGCCGGACATACCGATATCACCACCAATAATAACTAAATGTCCGTATAAACCTTTATGCCCTGTTCGTTCACGTGGCGCAAGTCGCTCGCCATCTTTCTCTAAATTTAAACGGCGAAAAGTGGGCGTAACCTGCTTATAAACGGTTATGGGTGTATCCAAAGAATCGAAATAGATTTCGCCACTGTAATGAGGACCATGTCCAGTCAATAAGCCGATATTGAGGCCAATAAAGTTAAGTGTGCTTGTTGCCTTGACGGCTAGCCCTTGTGGGTTACCTGTATCAGCATGGAGCCCGGAAGGCATGTCGAGAGAAAGGATCGGTATTCCTGTTGGTTTGTTGATCGCTTGGATTACTTCCTTGGCTTGGCCTTCAACGGGCCGGTTTATACCGGTACCAAAAATGGCATCGACGATGACGTCGGCTGGTGGCAGCTCTTCTTGAAAACCTTGAATTTCTTTTCCCGTGCTAAGTAGGGCATCTTTAGCGTCAAAGGCTATCTTTGTTAGTAATTTGTCATCGCCAATTTGTATGACTTCAACGCGGTAATTATCGGCCAGTGCTTGGCGAGCTAATTCAAATCCGTCGCCGCCATTATTGCCCGTGCCGCACAAGACAAGAATGCGTTCTGCTTTGGGCCATTGTTGTTTTATCGTTGACAGCGCTGAAGCGCCAGCACGTGTCATTAATTCTGAGAAGGAAATATTATGATCTTCAGCTACGATGCGCTCTAACTCACGAATTTGTGCTGCTGTGTATAGGTCGTGTGGCAGGTTGAGCATGCAGTGTTTTCCAATTTATTTATCTGGAGACGATGGGCCCTATTGAATAAGTGGTCTCATGCCTATAATAGCCTGTATGCGTGAAATAAATACACCTTTAGACGGTACCAAATTATTAAAGGACTTGACTGGCTGGGCAGAAGACTTTGGTTTTCAACAGCTTGGGGTGAGTGATATTGACTTGGCTACGGCAGAGGCGGCATTGTCTGATTGGTTGACGGCACAGTTTCATGGTGAGATGGACTATATGGCTCGTCATGGCGTGAAAAGGACACAACCTGACGCTTTGATTGCTGGAACGGTTCGTGTGATTACAGTAAGAATGGATTATTGGCCAGAACAAGCGGCGGAACCTTGGGCTGTATTGGAGGATGACCAGCAGGGTTTTATCTCTCGATATGCTTTGGGACGTGACTACCATAAGTTAATGCGACGTCGTTTGGCTAAGTTAGCAGAGAAGCTCAAAGGGGAGGTCGGCGAGATGTCTTATCGTGTATTTTGCGATAGTGCGCCGGTGATGGAAAAAGCACTGGCAGAAAAGTCAGGTATAGGTTGGCAAGGGAAACACAGTAATATTTTAAACCGAGAACACGGTTCATATTTTTTCTTAGGTGAAATTTATACCGATTTGCCGCTACCTTTAACAGCGTCAACATCTGAGCATTGCGGTTCTTGTGTAGCATGTATTGATATTTGCCCGACTCAGGCGATTGTGGCGCCTTATAAAGTCGATGCGCGGCGCTGTATTTCTTATTTAACGATTGAACTGAAAGGGGCTATTCCTGAGGAATTTCGTCCGATGATGGGCAATCGTATTTATGGTTGTGATGATTGCCAGCTGGTGTGTCCATGGAATAAATTTGCGCAGGCGACGGTAGAATCAGATTATTTGCCGCGCCATGGCTTAGATTCCCCGCAGTTATTAGATTTATTTGCGTGGGATGAAGCTACTTTTTTGTCGCGTTTGGAAGGTAGCCCAATTCGGCGAATAGGCTATGAGTCATGGCTACGTAATATTGCAGTAGCGCTTGGCAATGCGGAGACAAACCCCAATATCGTGTCAGCATTACAATCCAGACTAGATTATCCCTCTGAGCTTGTGCAGGAGCATGTTACATGGGCTCTAGCACAACATGGATAAGGCTGAGTTAAGGTAGTTTTATGAAGTGTTCGCGGTAATGTTCTAGTTCGCGGATAGAATCTTTGATGTCATCCATAGCGAGATGAGATGACTTCTTTTTGAAGCTTTTTTCAACGGCTGGGGACCAGCGGCGGGCAAGCTCTTTCAGTGAGCTGACATCAAGATTTCGGTAGTGAAAGTAAGCTTCTAACTCTGGCATGATACGCGCCATAAAGCGGCGATCTTGACAGATACTATTGCCGCACATCGGCGAGACGCCGGCGGGAACATATTGGGCCAAGAAGTCGAGGGTCTGGCGTTCCGCTTCGGCTTCGTTGGTGGTGCTGTTTTTGACGCGTTCTGTTAGTCCTGAACCGCTATGCTGTTTGGTATTCCAATTATCCATAGCCTCTAATGCGGCATCTGGTTGGTGAATTGCGATAATGGGCCCTTCAGCAAGGACGTTTAGTTTGTCGTCTGTGACGATGGTGGCGATTTCAATGATGGCATCATTATAGGTATCTAAGCCAGTCATTTCTAAGTCAATCCAAATAAGGTTTTTTTTACTTTTTGTCATGATCTCGTCTTTTTATAATGAGGTTGAAGGCGAACTTCTTGCCACAGATTGTATCAAACGCTAAGCTGCTTAGCATTGTTATGATTTTTATTTGGTTATAAATACGATGAATGGATTTAGTTTTCTTTTTATTACTGCGTTAGTTTTGATGACGGCAGTGGAATTATGGCTGTCGTTTCGGCAATCTCGACATGTGTCTGCACACCGCGATAACGTCCCCGAGGCGTTCAAAGATCAGATTAGCCTAGAAGATCACCAAAAAGCAGCGAGCTACACAGTGGCGAAAGGTAAAGTGAATAGAATAGATGGGCTCTTTGGCATGGCGGTGTTGTTGCTTTGGACATTAGGTGGCGGATTGGCGATTTTATCCGACTTTTGGCAAAGCTTTGGCTGGTCTGATATGACGGTGGGCGTTGTATTTATTTTGAGCTTTTTTTTACTGAGTTCAATTGTTGATTTGCCTTTTTCTTGGTATCGCACTTTTATTTTAGAGGCAGAGTTTGGTTTTAATAAGAGTTCGCTAGGCTTGTTTTTCTCTGATTTGATAAAACAGACTGTTTTGATGTTGATGATAGGTGCACCTTTATTATGGGGTGCCTTCTGGCTCATGGATAGTACAGGTACTTATTGGTGGCTCTACTTATGGGGCGCCTGGATTGGCTTTACGTTATTAATGATGTGGGCTTACCCTGCATTTATCGCACCTTTGTTTAACAAATTTTCGCCTTTGGAAGATGAATCATTGAAATCACGCGTTGAGGGCTTGTTAACACGTTGTGGTTTCAAGAGCCAAGGCATTTTTGTGATGGATGGGTCGCGTCGTTCTGGTCATGGTAATGCTTATTTTACCGGCTTAGGCGGTAATAAACGGATTGTGTTTTTTGATACTTTATTGAAAACGTTGAATGAAGAACAAATAGAGGCAGTATTGGCTCATGAATTAGGCCATTTTCGGCGTAAACATGTGATTAAAAATATGGCTGTTATGGCTGTATTGAGCCTAATCAGCCTAGGGCTGCTAGGTTGGGTTGTCTCTGAACCATGGTTTTATGTGGGTTTGGGTGTGACGACGCAAAGCAGTGCTATGGCTTTGGTTTTATTTATGTTGGTTATCCCTGTTTTTGGTTTTTTCTTGCATCCTATGATGACGGCTATGTCACGTAAATATGAGTATGAGGCGGATGACTATGCGGCATCGGTATCGAGTGGAAAGCACTTGATAGAGGCGTTAGTGGCGTTGTATCAGGAAAATGCTAGTACGTTGACACCGGATCCGTTAGTCTCGGCTATTTATGATTCTCATCCTCCGGCAACGTTGCGTGTGGCCCATTTAGAAGCACAAACAATCTGATGAAAAAGGCATTTCTGGCAATAAGCTTATTGTTGGCAACGCCTATAGTTATTGCAGGCGGACAGGGGTTGCATGATGCCGCTTGTATGCAATGTCATGCAACGTTAATGGGTGGCGATGCGAATGCGATATATACGAGAAATACACGTCGGGTTAAAGACCTGAACCATTTGAATGGTCAGGTTAAAGGGTGTGCTTTGGCAGCCGGCGTCGCTTGGCTACCAGAAGAGCATCAACAAGTCGTCGACTATTTAGCTAAGACGTTCTACCGGTTTTAATTGACGGTTACGCGGTTACGCCCATTATCTTTTGAGCTATACAGCGCCTGATCTGCACGATCAAGGAAGCTATTAGATGTATCACCGGCTTGAAAGAAGCTGATACCTGCGGAGACGGTCACTGGGCCAATTAGGCTATTATCTTTCTTATGTTTGAGTCTACTCTCAGCTAATTCGCCCCGAATTTTGTTGGCTAAATCAAGTGTTTCAGAACTTGATTTGTCGAAAATAATCATGACCATTTCTTCACCACCATAGCGTGCAGCGATATGTGTATCACTCGCATAATTGTTCAGAATTTGAGAAAAGTACTGAAGTACTTTATCGCCGACTAAATGTCCCATAGTGTCGTTCACTTTTTTAAAGTGATCGAGGTCGAATAAGATTAAGCCCACATTGTATTGTTGCTGTTTGCATATTTTTTCTAATTCTTGATCGAAGGCCCGTCTATTTAACAATCCCGTTAGGCCATCAGTTCTTGACACCTCTTTAACGGCTTCTAATTCAGCTTTGAGTTGCTGAATTTCACGTGAAGATTGTTCCAAATCAGATTTTAAGTCTTGGCTTGTCGTGGTTAAGGTTTGTGTGTTCGATAAGATACTGGAAACGATAGCCTTCAATTCATTGATGTCGGAATAACCATTTAATTCTTCTTGGGTTCCACTGAGATCTGAAGCGCATTCCGATGCAGCATTTTTGGCTTTGGTCACTTGAGAAAGTGTTTTATTGACAAATTTTTCAATGCTAGCATTGGTACTATCTAACCGCTCAGGCATGTCGAGGAGGACATATTTTTCGTAAAGTGCCTGGGTTAATTCGGTTGTGATTGGAAGTCGACTATTAAGTCGTTCATCAAGCGCCTTATTAAGTTGTCTGTTATCGCCAGAGACATATTCATACCAGACAGCGTAGTTAACCGGATTGACTGGCGTTTTATGTTTATTGATTAATGGGATGATTTGTCTTAAATTTTCTGATGCTTTCTATGCATCATCTTCTGTATAAACAGGTGGAAATGACTTTTGGCCAGCCATGGTGCCTTATCCTTATTAAAAATCGAACGCTATGTGTAATTTGGTATTTCTTTACTAATATGTTTTCCTATCGCTAGGCTTGTTTTATTTTTATTTTTATTTTTATTTTTTTTCAGCAGCCAATCTTGTTGTTTAGAATAGTGACTACTTGCTATGAACCATATAAGTTGTCTGTTGGGTATCGGTAAAAAAGCGTAAATCTTAAATTTTTCCTTAGTATTTTTTATATTTATCCGTGTCCAAAAGGTACCGGTATATTCTTCATACTGACTATTATAAGATGATAAGACTTTTACATGGCTAAATAATTACGGCTAAAACTTTAATTAGCTAGAGAGTAAAGCGATCTTTTTCGCTTGATTAAAGTCATTTTTTCCACTACCTAGCTTAGGTATAGCATCAACATTAACCAGTTTTGATGGGATGGATAAGGCCGTCAGTTCTGATTGTTTGAAATTGGTTTTCAGCTCCGATTCATCGATTGTGCCAGTATAGAGAAGGACAATACTTTCTCCTTTTTTATCATCAGGGCGCGTTGTCGCTAAGATCTCAATATCAGCAGGCAACTGTTCACTAATACTAGCCTCAACAGCACTTAAACTGACCATTTCACCGCCGATTTTAGCGAAGCGAGAATAGCGATCGACAATGGTTAAGAAACCGTCTGTATCGAGGTGACCTTTGTCTCCTGTTTTGTACCAGCGTAAGCCTGACATTTCAACAATGGCATCGGTCGTTTTCTCCAGGTCATTTAAATAGCCTTGCATAACTTGTGTACCGCCAATCAATATCAGCCCGTCCTCACCTGTTGGCAGCGTTTCTAGGGTGTTTGGATCAACAATGCGCGCGCTGCTTCCTGGAAGTGGGAGCCCAACGGTACCAATTTTGTGGCCTGTTTGGATATGCCAATCATCGTTTGAGATACGATCAGGAATGTTCACGCTCGCGACAGGGGTTGTTTCTGTCGTGCCGTAGCCTTCGTAGATAGTTTTTCCGAATTTAAGTCCAAACTGTGCCCGAACTTCAGGGTTTAACCTTTCTGCCCCCGCTACCGTAATGCGTAAGGAATCTAACATGAGTGGGTGAATTCGGGTATTTTTAGCAAAGAGTCTGAGAAATGTTGAAGTACCGCAAAAAATGGTGGCTTGGTAGCGGCTAATGCCTTTGGCGATATTGACGACGTCAGTTGGGTCTGGATGGCAAATTGCAGGGATACCTTCAATTAAGGGCATTAAGCCAGTCACGGTGAGCCCAAAAGCATGGAAAAGCGGCAAGCTGGCAACAATGGTGTCATCTTCTCGTGTATCAAGAACATCTGACACTTGCTTGATATTGCTGATGATATTTTGATGGCTCAGCATGATGCCTTTGGGTGTCCCTTCGCTGCCGCTTGAGAATAATACGGCAGCCGTTTGGGTAATATGACTGGCTCGGCCATAGATTGCTTGAAGCAGTTTAGCAGGGAGAAAGCTTGCTACAAACGTGAGTAATTTTTCACCTTGGTTAATGTCTTTACTTAAATCTTCAAGGTAGATAGCATCAGTGTTTTGTAGTAACTGCGCTATCTCAATGCCCTTTTTTTCTAATTTATCGACAAAGCGGCGTGAAGTATAAATCGTGGTGATCTCAGCTTTTTTGACTGCCGCGATGAGTGAATCAATATTAGCAGTGAAATTGAGATTTACCGCTGTTTTTCCACTAATGAATAAAGCAATATTGGCGATAATACCCGCACTGCTGGTGGGAAGTAATAAACCAACATTTTGTTCCGGTTGTTGTTTGAAACGACGAGAAAAGAGCAGCGATGCTACGAGTGTTTTACGGCGTGATAAGGTTGTGTTGGTCTGAATATCAGTGAGACAGTCTTTACGTCCGCCTTCTTTAGCTCGTTGAATCCAAGCTAGCCCTAGATTAGGAAGTTGCTCAGTATAATCTTGCCAGGTTTTGATTGAGAGATCGAAAACAGTCTGTTTGACGGTGGAGGAATTTGAAGTAATTGGGAGTGTTTCACCGAAACCAACAATAATATCTCGGCGAATCGCCTGGGTTGAGAGTTGTTGTAATTTCGTGCCAGAGCGTGAAAAACGACTGCCCCATAGTCCACGCAAGTAGAAAGGTAAAATAACACCGGCGACATCTTCTACACAGCGTTCAAACCCTTTTTTGAATTCTCCGAGTTGACCATTTCGACTGATCGACCCTTCAGGAAAGAGGCAAACGACTTCACCTTGTTGGAGGCATTGGTTAATAGCAACTAATGCATCTTTACTACTGCTTTTTGAGATGGGAATGACGCCAAATAAGTCGAGAAACCAGGTTAGATACCACTTTTGATAGATTTTTTTATCCATGACAAAACGGACAGGTCGTGGGCTGGCAATTTGAATAAGCGCCCAATCTAACCAGCTAATATGGTTTCCCAGCATCAAAACCGCACCCTGCGATGGCATATTGTGGAATCCTTGGACGGTAATGCGGTAGCGACTTGAGAACATCAGCCCTGCCGCATAGTGAATCAAGGATTGAGGTAGTTTTAAAACAGTGTAGATAGCGCCTACAGCAGTAATTACAGCCAAGGCATAGAGCATAGTTTGGCTATGGATATCCGCGAGTGCAGATAACATGGTGACCGTGAGGAAGGTCAGCATAACGACATTTTGGATCCAGTTATTACCGGCCAAGACGGTACCGAGTTGCTCGGCTCTGGCACGGAACTGAATCATGGCGTTCAGTGGAATGATGAATAGGCCACCAAATAGGCCGAATGCTAGGACAATTCCGGCTAAAGCAAGGGTGTTGTCCAGCTGTGGCAGGATAGCCAAGCTGACGATCATACCAAGGGCGCCAATGGGAATTAGTCCTGTTTCAATGTAGTTTTTTGAGACCTTACCAGCAAGGAGAGAACCTAAAACGATGCCGAATCCTGAACAAGCTAAGAGGCCTTGGATGACAATGGTATTGTTGATGGCTAAAATTTCTTTGGCATAAGCAGGGAATGTGGCGAGTACTGCTTGAGAGACACCCCAAAAAACAGAAAGGCCAATAATGGAAAGCCAAATGACAGAATCATGGCGGATCAGCTTTAAATTATGTTTCAAGGCTTGGCCGTTGCGATAGTGCTGCCAATTGAAAGCGGGCGCAGTTTGTTTTTGCTTAAATGTAGGTAGGTGCGTTGCAAAATAAAGTTCGATTAGACTGCCAAGGACTAATATCCACCCGATGGGTGCGATGATGTTGATAATGTCTTGTTCAGTACTGAAACTGTTACCAGATAATGCCATTTCAAATAAAACAGAAAAGACGAACATGCCTAATAAGATGGCGATAATGGTGGTGGATTGGACGATGCTGTTGGCACTGGCTAGATTGTCTTTGCCTGCAATTTCCCGGATATAACCATATTTGGCGGGTGAATAAAAAGCGCTTTGCACAGCTAACATGAAGGTCATCGCGAAAGCGGCTTCAAACCAAGCGAGATAATAAAACAGGGTAATCAGTAAAGTGAGTGCGACAGCCAAAATGGCAGCCCAGCGCATTATTTTGGGTTTTCTAAAGCGATCGGCGAGAAAGCCTGATGGGGTGAACAAGAGGATAAAGGGTAAGAGGATAAGGCCGTTAACAATGGCCGTTAAGATGATTTGTGTCGAGCCATCGTAGACTTTAAAAATCGTATTTTGAATAATGATCTTATGCCCTAAATCGACAAAGGCATTGAGAAAAATCATTGAGAGGAACGATAGAAAACCGGGTGTTTTGAATAATGCAGTCATGATGGTGGTCTCAAAGTGTGGTTGGATACATCATATAAAGCAAGTGACTTATAAGGCGACTTTATGATTAAAGTTGCTTTATATGAGTCTAAAAGTATTATTAACCGATACTTTTATTGTTTTAGAGATATGTGATGGCGCAAACAGCACAGTTAATGTCGGTATTGAAACAGTCCTTAAAATTACACGGGTTCAGTTATCGTGATGTGGCACAGCAGCTCAATTTATCAGAAGCGAGTGTAAAACGCTTGTTTTCTGCTAATGCCTTTTCTTTGGTGCGTTTGGATAGCGTTTGCCAGATGATGGGATTAGAAATTTCTGACTTGGTCGCTGAAATGAATCAACAGACCAAAGTAATAGGCGTGTCGAAGCTGACAGAAAAGGAGGAGGAGGAATTGGCAGCGGATCCGGTTTTGTTGTTGGTAACGGTTTGCGTGCTAAATGGCTGGACATTGGTAGAGTTGACAGAACATTATCATTTAAATCCGACTCAATGTGTTCACTATTTAGCGACATTAGATCGCTTGAAACTCATCACTTTATTGCCTATGAATCATATTCAATTGTGTGTCACAGCGAATTTCACATGGCGAAAAAATGGACCGATACAGCAATTCTTTCAGGATAAATTAGCCGCTGATTTTTTTGATACAGGTTTTGATCGGGACCATGAACAATTGACGGTAATTAATGGCATGTTAACGGAGTCTGACATGATCATCTTTCAGCGTAAATGTAGGCAGTTAGTACAAGAATTTGAAGAGTTGAACCATGAGGCTCGAAGTTTGCCATTGCCAGAGCGAAAAGGGATGACTATTGTTTTAGCAGCTCGGAATTGGCAATACGGTTTATTTGACGATATCCGGAAGTCGACACTAATCGTTTAGGCGTACGGCTAAGACATCACATTTTGCGTGATGTAAGACGGCATTGGCTGTTGAGCCTAATAGTAATTGAAGCCCATGTCGACCATGTGACCCCATTACAATAAGGTCAACTTGATGTTCGTCAGCTAGTCGTACAACATCATAGCGTGGGTTACCAAATTCGATCCATTGTTGCTCTTCGGAAATACTGAGATCAGTTGCCAGTGTTTTGATTTGCAGTTTGGCGCTATTTAATAAATCTTCTTGCATTTCTATTGTGACGTTGTTGATCCCTTCATAAGCTAAATCGGGAGCAAGGTAGTTTTCTACCAGATGACAGATACTTAATGTCGCTTGATTTTGTTTTGCTAGGGAAGCGGCCTTATCGTAAATTTGAGGGTGCTGTTCTGATGTATCAATTGCGAGCAAGATGTGTTGATAAGTAGCCATAGCAAGCCTCTTACTTTATTTTATTTTAGGGTGAGTGATGGGCACTCACCCTAAAGTATAGACCTATTTTTCGCTTTCTAAAAATCGTTCAGCATCGAGGGCAGCCATACAACCAGCGCCTGCGGATGTGACTGCTTGGCGGTAGATAGGATCTGAAACATCACCAGCGGCAAAAACACCAGGAATACTGGTTTGTGTGCCTTTTTGTAGGGTGATGTAGCCGTGTTCCATGTCAACTTGGCTGGCGAAAATGTCGGTATTTGGCTTATGACCAATGGCAATAAAAACACCTTGGACAGGGACTTGTTGTGTGCTGCCGTCCTCGGTACTTTTTACTCGTAGTTCAGTGACGCCAGCATCATTTCCTTGGACTTCATCTAAGGTGTGGTTCCATAAAATTTCGACATTACCTTCCTCTGCCTTTTTTAGGAGCTGAGTGCTGAGAATTTTCTCAGAGCGGAATTTATCACGACGATGAATCACGGTCACTTTTGATGCGATGTTAGAGAGGTAGAGTGCTTCTTCAACTGCTGTATTTCCGCCACCGATAACAGCGACAGGTTGGTTTTTGTAAAAGAAACCATCACACGTGGCGCAAGCTGAAACACCGCGGCCTTTGAAGTTTTCTTCTGATTCTAAACCGAGATACATTGCGGATGCGCCAGTGGCAACAATCAGCGCATCACAGGTATATTCGCCGGCATCACCAGTGAGTTTAAATGGACGTTGGCTGAGATCGGCAGTGTGGATGTGATCAAAAATAATCTCAGTACCGAAACGTTCGGCATGCCGTTGCATACGTTGCATTAACTCTGGTCCTTGCACGCCTTCTTCATCACCAGGCCAGTTGTCGACATCGGTGGTGGTGGTTAGCTGCCCGCCTTGTTCGATACCTGTAATCAATACAGGATCTAAGGCTGCACGTGCAGCATAGACAGCTGCGGTATAACCGGCTGGGCCAGAACCAAGAATCAGTAAGCGGCAGTGTTTACTCTCAGCCATTATTTTTGTTCTCCATAAGTGAATTATTTACAAAGAGACAGGTTACGCAGAGATATTGTTTTGGTAAAGTATCGTACTTGTAAAGCTGTGGTAAGATAAGCCGCTAATCTATTGGAATAACTGGAAATATTACATTGGCTCAAGCAACACGAGTGGCAAAGAAAGACAAAGCTGAAGTCGCAGTGGGCGCGGCAAGCTTTCGGCTGCGGGAAGCAGCACTGATTTTAGCTTTGGCTTTGGCCACTTATTTACTCCTTTCTTTATTAAGCTATGACCCGACGGACCCCGGTTGGTCCACGACAGGCACCAACGATGTGATCGCAAATAAAGGCGGTATTGTTGGCGCATGGTTGGCTGATTCGCTGCTGTATGGGTTTGGGTTTCCGGCCTATTTATCACCGTTGATGTTGGCGTTTAGTGGCTGGCTATTGTTCAGTTGGGGGCGGAATAGCGATTCGGAAGGTGCTTTGCATTTTTGGATTTTAAAATCAGCGGGTTTAATTATTGCATTGTCAGCGGCAAGTGGCTTGTCTACTCTTAGTTTGGCGCCATACGCGGGATTATTGCCTCTGGGCGCTGGTGGTGTCTTAGGTGAACTGGTAGGTAATGGTTTCATCCCTATTTTTGGTGCTTCTGGCACGACTTTACTATTATTGGCT
Organism: Piscirickettsiaceae bacterium; assembly: GCA_018646825.1. Taxonomy (GTDB): domain Bacteria; phylum Pseudomonadota; class Gammaproteobacteria; order Nitrosococcales; family Methylophagaceae. The sequence goes on along the minus strand of JABGUA010000048.1, from coordinate 2,634 downwards.
GTGTTATTGACCGGTATTACCTTATTCACCGGTTTGTCGTGGTTAATGATCATTGATAAATTAGGTGCTGTGGCCTTACTGGTGATGACGTATATTGCACGTTGGATTCGTGAAACGAAAGAGACCCTGGCATCTAAGCAAGCAAAGCAAAAGCGAGCTGAAACATTTAAAGCAAAAAGTACCAATTTGGCTAAGCCTGCGAAAGTTCGCGTAGAACCGGTGATTGAAGCACCGGTCGTGAGCAAGCGAGAAGAAAAAGAACGGCAAGTGCCTTTGTTTGAATCGCAAGAACAAGGTGCCATTCCAGCATTGGCTTTGTTAGATATGGCGCAAGCGAGTAAGGGTGGTTATACCAAAGAAGTCTTGCAAGCATTGTCACGCCAACTCGAATTAAAGTTGAAAGATTTTGGTGTGGAAGTTGAAGTGGTTGAAGTACAGCCAGGGCCTGTGGTGACGCGATTTGAATTACAACCGGCTGCGGGTATTAAAGTGAGCCGAATTACCGGTTTGGCAAAAGATTTAGCACGCGCGATGTCGATTACCAGTGTACGAGTAGTAGAAGTGATTCCGGGTAAGCCATTGATTGGAATTGAAATACCGAATGAAAATCGCGATATCGTTCGTTTGAGAGAAATTTTAGCGTGTCCTGATTATGAAAATAGTAAGTCAGTACTGACGATGGCCTTGGGTAAAGATATTGCCGGCCGTCCTGTGGTTGCAGACTTAGAAAAAATGCCCCATTTATTGGTGGCGGGTACAACTGGATCCGGTAAGTCGGTCGGTGTTAACGCAATGATTTTGAGCTTGCTTTATAGGGCGACGCCAGAACAAGTGCGGCTAATCATGGTTGATCCGAAAATGTTGGAATTATCGGTGTATGAAGATATTCCCCACTTGTTAACACCGGTTGTGACGGATATGAAAGAAGCAGCGAATGCCTTACGTTGGGCTGTGGCTGAGATGGAACGCCGTTACCCATTAATGGCAGCAATGGGCGTACGAAATATCACGGGTTATAACAAAAAAGTCAAAGAAGCGATTGATAAAGGTGAACCAATTATTGACCCAATAGTTGATGTTGTACCGGGTGAACCGCACCCGACTTTGGAGCCTTTACCGTTTATTGTCATCATCATTGATGAGTTGGCGGATATGATGATGGTGGTGGGTAAGCAAGTTGAGGAATCTATTGCGCGCCTAGCCCAAAAAGCCCGAGCCTCAGGTATTCACCTCATTTTGGCAACCCAGCGACCTTCTGTTGATGTTATTACTGGTCTGATTAAAGCGAATATCCCAACACGCATGGCGTTCCAAGTATCGTCTCGCATTGATTCTCGAACGATTTTAGATCAAATGGGGGCTGAGCAGTTATTGGGTCAAGGCGATATGCTTTATCTACCACCGGGTTCGGGTTTGCCTGAACGGGTTCATGGCGCGTTTGTTGATGATCATGAAGTGCATGCTGTAGTCGACTTTTTGAAGAAAAGTGGTCAACCTAATTATTTGGAAGAAATCACACAAGGTGTTCCAGAAGAGGGTATTGGTGGTATTGCCGATGCGAGCGATGGCGAATCAGACCCCTTATATGATCAAGCCGTTGAGATTGTCGTTTCATCACGTCGTGCGTCTGTGTCAGGCGTACAGCGTCGCTTGAAAGTGGGCTATAACCGTGCGTCACGATTGGTTGAAGCGATGGAAGCTGCTGGTGTTGTGTCTGGCATGCAGGCCAATGGCAGCCGTGAGGTGATTGCGCCGCCACTGAGAGATTAGAGTTGATGAGTCTAAGGTGAAACGTTTTATCTGTTCACCGTGTCGGACTGAATAAGATTAGTATAAATAAGGATTTTAGGATGGCGATGGCCAAATATCAATTGAGACAATTTGTGTTACTGATTGTCTGTTTTTCATTTCCAATGTCGGCGTATGCTGGTGAATTTGCTTCAGAAAAGCTAACCGTTTTTTTACAAACGGTAGTGACATTTAAGTCACAATTTGAACAAACCGTATTAAGCCCCAAAGGTGAAGTGATTGAAGAAGCGCAAGGCCAGTTTGTTCTAGAACGGCCGGGCAAATTTCGCTGGGATTATCTCGCGCCTTATCCACAAGAAATCGTAGCGGATGGCACACGAATTTGGTTTTACGATGTTGATTTAGAGCAAGTGACGGTGAAGTCACAACAAGAAGCACTGACTGATACACCGGCGACATTATTATCTGGTGAGATGTTGCCAGAAGAGAAATATTTGGTACGTGATGTTGCATCCGACGATGGTTTGTCTTGGGTTGAGCTGACGCCCAAAGATGTTGACTCTAATTTTCAGACTGTTCGCTTTGCATTTGATAAGTCGGGATTACAGCAGATGATTATGCAAGATAGCTTTGACCAATATACCCGTTTAGTATTCAGCGATGTGCATGAAAATATCGTATTAGAAGCAGATGAGTTTATTTTTGTCGCGCCAGAAGGGGTTGATGTGGTTGGTGACGTTAGTCAGTGAGTTTGTTTGAAGGTTTAGAGGATCCAATGAGTCGGCCATTGGCTGATCGGATGCGACCTAAAGATTTAGACGGCTATATCGGCCAAAAGCATTTATTAGCCGAAGGTAAGCCTTTACGCCAATCCATTACTAATGG
>JABGUA010000176.1 GCA_018646825.1 Piscirickettsiaceae bacterium | reverse complement strand
GATAGCTTGTGCCTGGCTGCTATTCAGAGCCGCCAAGTGATCTATCAGTTTTACATAGATGGTGGGTACCGCCATAAAGACGCTGTAGCTATCTTCGATGACCTTGGAACAAATTGTGTTCATATCAAGTTTTGGCAACAGGTGTACTGTCGCTCCAGACCAAAGGGCACAGCTAAGTACGTTGATAATGCCGTGAATATGATGCAGGGGCAAAAACAGAGGAATGACATCTTTATCTGACCATCTCCAGGCGTCAAGCAACGTTAAAATTTGGGCCCTTATAGCCTTGTGTGTGATCACCACGCCTTTGGGTTTATTGGTGGTCCCACTGGTAAATAAAATCATTGCCGACCGCTTAGAGGAAAAATTGGGTAAGGCTGAGCCTGGCTGAGATAGCACATCATCAACGGTAAGTAAACTGACATTGAGTTTGCTGCAGAGTTTGCTAAGTTTGTCATGATGCTCTGCAGGCGCGACCATTCGTGTTACGCCCGCGTTCCTTAAATAATGCTCAAGTTCTATTGTTGAAGAAGATACATTTAGGGGCACGGCGATGCCGCCTGCACGCCAAACACCATGTAGAGCGGTAACATAATCTAAGCTTGCGCCGATTAGAAAGGCGACGCGTTCCTCTCGCAAATCCTGCTCGACTCCAATTAGCCCTTTTGCGAAAATATCAATGCGCGAATTGATTTGGTCATAGGTATATGAGCCGGAAGCATCGAATAGGGCAACCTTGTTATTGCCTTGCGTAATACTAGGAAAAGCCTGTTCATTCACAGATAGAACCCTTTTTAAAAAATTCGGTGCAATCTCACCCACCGGTTTATTTCTTAAATTAGTTGACCCGATGGCTAATTTAAATATCCAAAAAGTGTAGCATTTTTGGTAGATGGCTACACAGGCTAGTCCCTATCAATATGATAGTGATTAGGGATTCTTTTTTCCATAATAGTTATGTTTCTATGCTAGGCGAGAGCCATTAAGTGCCTGTTTGTCGGGAACAGCCAGTATGATAGTCCCGTCTTCTTGAGAAAAGCCGGTGACGAGACATTCTGACATAAATGGGCCAATCTGTTTTTTGGGAAAATTAACCACGGCTGCGACCTGTTTACCGATCAACAGATCTGGATCATAGTGATCTGTAATCTGCGCTGAGGACTTTTTGATGCCAATTTCACTACCAAAATCTATTCTAAGTTTCATGGCAGGTTTTATGGCTTCTTTAAAAATTTCTGCGGCGACAACGGTGCCGACCCTCAGATCAACGCGTTCAAACTCTGCCCAGGTAAGGTCATTAGTTATTTCAGTCATTTTAAAAGTGCCTTTGGTTATGGTGGGGAGATAATATTTTTGATTCTGTTTCAGTGCAAGGTTGACGTAGTCTGCTATTATTTAAGTCAAAAGATGTCACCCTGAATCTGAATTCAGGGTGACATAGGTTGCGAGCTTCCCTAAGACTGCAGTGTTCGGGACGGACTGTTAGGATAATGGCAAAGTATCTGATAAAAAATGTGTATTAAATAATAATCACGGAGAAATCGAATGAAAGCACCTCTATCTCTAAATAAAATTTCTGAGCTTACTTCATGCGTTAGAGAAGACTTATTATGAAGCGTCTTATTGTTGGAAGTGCATGGAGCTTTGTTTTGCTCGTTGCCCTGGTGGTGGTTCGGACTCTAATGCATACACCGCCAGCGGCGATTGATGCCGAGCCCGTCGATATTATGCTTGATGAAGCTGGACTAGCGCAGCGGTTATCAGAGTCGATTCAATTCCGTACTGTCTCATTCCAGTCTCTTATGCACAAAGACAGAACGCAGTTCACGGGTTTTATTGAATGGGTCCACACCAACTTCTCCTTAGTTCACGAGAGCCTGGAGTACCGACAACTAAACGACACAATGCTCTATCGTTGGTTGGGGTCAGATGCCTCTCTGAAGCCTATTCTTGTCACTGGGCATTATGATGTGGTGCCGGTGATCCCGGGGTCTGAGAGCCAATGGCAGCAGCCTCCTTTCTCTGGAGCTATAGTTGATGGCCTAATCTGGGGGCGTGGTGCGCTGGACGATAAAAGTGGTGTGTTGGGTATTCTTGAAGCTGTGACCTATCT
>JABGUA010000049.1 GCA_018646825.1 Piscirickettsiaceae bacterium | reverse complement strand
TCCCGCTAATGATCCCACCCTGCTGTTTACCAATGCCGGTATGGTCCAGTTTAAAGAACTGTTCTTGGGTCAAGAAACACGCAGTTATACCCGCGCAGCCACATCACAACGCTGCGTTCGCGCAGGTGGTAAACATAATGACCTTGAAAATGTCGGTTACACCGCCCGCCACCATACTTTTTTTGAAATGTTGGGTAACTTTAGCTTTGGTGATTACTTCAAACGTGAAGCCATCCAATATGCTTGGGAATTCTTAACCGTCGAATTAGCCCTGCCCGCAGATAAATTATGGATCACTGTCTTCGAAGAAGATGATGATGCCGCCACGATTTGGATCGACGAAATAGGCGTTGATCCAAGTCGCATTTCTCGCATTGGCGCCAAAGACAATTTCTGGTCGATGGGTGACACTGGCCCCTGCGGCCCCTGCTCTGAAATATTCTACGACCACGGCGCAGATGTCCCTGGTGGCCCACCAGGCACACCCGAAGAAGATGGTGATCGATATATTGAGATTTGGAATCTCGTCTTTATGCAATACGATCGGGCAAACGATGGTACGTTAACATCACTACCCAAACCATCAGTCGATACAGGTATGGGCTTAGAACGACTTGCCGCTGTCCTACAAGATGTGCACAACAATTATGATATTGATTTATTCCAACACTTGATTAAATCAATCCAAAACCTGTCTGGCACACCAGATCCAACACACACCTCATTACGTGTTGTCGCAGATCATATTCGTTCTTGTGCCTTTATGATCACCGATGGCGTACAACCATCAAATGAAGGTCGCGGTTATGTTTTACGCCGGATTATTCGCCGTGCGATCCGACATGGTCACAAACTCGGCCTTAAAGATGCTTTCTTCTACAAACTCGTCAAACCACTGGTAGAAGAAATGGGCGAGGCTTTCCCAGAGTTAGCTAAAGCACAAGCCAATATTGAACGGGCTTTAAAACAAGAAGAAGCCCGTTTTGCCGATACTTTGGATAAAGGTCTTAAAATTTTAGACCAAGTTATTGCTAACATGTCCGATAAAGAAATCCCCGGCGAAACTGTCTTTTTACTCTATGACACATACGGTTTCCCTATCGACTTAACGGCTGATATTGCTCGCGAGCGCGACTTAACAATCGATATCGCTGGTTTTCAGCGGCAAATGGAAGCGCAACGAACAAGAGCACGGTCAGCCAACCAATTCTCAGGCGGTCTGTCACAACAGGTCACTATTAATGGTGAAACAGAATTCTGTGGCTATGAGCAGCTTTACAACACCAGCAAAATTAGCCATATATTAGTGAATAACCTACAAGTTGAACAACTCCAAGCTGGTCAACACGGCGCTATCGTACTTGAGCAATCGGCTTTTTATGCTGAATCTGGTGGCCAAGCTGGTGATATCGGTCAAATCACCTCTGATAATGCTAGTTTCAATGTCACAGACACCCATAAGCAAGGCAAAGCTTTTGCCCATATTGGCCAACTTGAAAATGGCAATTTGCAAGTTGGGGATACAGTTACCGCCCATATCGACGAAGCAAACCGCATTGCAACTGCCTTAAACCACTCCGCTACCCACTTGCTCCATGCTGCCTTACAAAAAGAGTTGGGCGATCATGTTACTCAAAAGGGCTCTTTAGTTAATGCACATCGTCTGCGTTTTGATTTCTCACATTTTGAACCCGTTAATGATCAACAGCTTCACACAATAGAACGCATGGTCAACCAACAGATTCGTCTCAATCATGATGTTGAAACACAACTGATGGATTTAGAACAAGCCAAAACATCCGGTGCAATGGCCTTATTCGGCGAGAAATATGATGCCAAAGTCCGCGTACTAAGCATGGGTGAATTTTCAGTCGAATTATGTGGTGGTACACATGTGAATCGCACTGGTGATATTGGCTTATTAAAAATCACTTCAGAAGCAGGGATTGCATCCGGTGTACGTCGTATTGAAGCAGTAACAGGCGAAATCGCACTTGATTATATCGACGCGAATCAATCTAGCCTAAAAGCAGTTGCAACCGCAATCAAGGCAAAACCTGATAATGTCGAAGAAAAAACAGAGCAACTTGTCCAACGACACCGGCAATTAGAAAAAGATCTCGATGCCCTTAAAAGCAAGTTAGCTAATAGTGCAGGAAGCGACTTAGCAAGTTCCGCGCAAAACATTGCAGGCATTAATGTAATAGCGTCGCAACTCGAAGGTGCCGACACGAAAAGCCTACGTGACACTGTGGATCAACTTAAAAATAAACTCGCACCTGCAGCCATTGTTTTATCTACCGTTGACGGTGATAAAATCACCTTAATTGCGGGCGTTACTAAAGATGCGACAGATAAACTTAAAGCCGGTGATTTAGTAGCACACGTTGCAAACCAAGTGGGTGGAAAAGGTGGCGGCCGGCCCGATATGGCGCAAGGTGGCGGTAATCAACCTCAAAATTTAGACAACGCACTCAATTCAGTTAATGACTGGATCAGCGCACAGTTGGAAGACTAACATGGCATTAATAGTTCAAAAATTCGGCGGCACTTCTGTTGGTAGCGTTGACCGAATTAAAGAAGTTGCCAAAAAGCTCATTGAATTCCAACAACAAGGTCATAATCTCGTTGTCGTTGTTTCAGCCATGAGCGGTGAAACTAATCGCCTTCTTGGCCTCGCTAGCGAGCTCAACGACAACCCCCGTGGCCGCGAATTAGACGTCTTACTATCAACAGGCGAACAAGTCACCATCGCCCTACTTTGTATGGCGCTAGCACAGCAAGGTGTTCAGGCTAACTCCTATACTGGCAGTCAAGTCCGCATCTTGACCGACAAAACCCATAATAAAGCACGTATTATGGAGATCGATGATAAAAAAATTCGAGCTGACTTAGCCAAAGGACGTATCGTTGTCGTCGCAGGCTTCCAAGGTTGCGATGAGTTAGGCAATATCACCACACTAGGCCGTGGTGGTTCGGATACCACTGCCGTTGCCTTAGCTGCCGCTCTCGATGCAGAAGAGTGCCAAATTTATACCGATGTCGATGGTGTATACACGACTGACCCACGTGTCGTACCCGAAGCCCGCCGTCTAGATAAAATTACTTTCGAAGAAATGCTAGAGATGGCTAGCTTAGGTGCCAAAGTTTTACAAATTCGCAGCGTCGAATTCGCCAGCAAATATAATGTACCACTCCGTGTACTTTCATCATTCAAAGATGGCGGAGGCACACTGATCACCACCGAGGAAACAGAGATGGAACAAGCCTTAATATCAGGTATCGCCTTTAACCGTGACGAAGCAAAATTAACCATACTCGGTGTGCCAGACAGTCCGGGTATCGCATCACAAATATTAGGTCCTATTGCCCGACAAAATATCGAAGTCGATATGATCATTCAAAATACAGGTCATGATGGCACCACAGACTTCACCTTTACCGTCCACCGTAATGATTATCAAAATGCGATGGCGGTAATGGAAGCAACGGCTAAAGCGCTCGGCGCAAGAGAAGTCAGCGGTGATGATAAAATCACTAAAATATCCATTGTTGGTGTCGGTATGCGCTCTCATGCTGGTATCGCCAACACCATGTTTGAAGCGCTAGCCAGCGAAGGCATCAATATCAGTATGATTTCAACATCGGAAATTAAAATTTCTGTTGTTGTCGATGAAAAATACTTGGAGCTAGGTGTCAGGACATTACACAAGGCATTTGAACTTGAACAACAATAATTTGTCACATCCCTCAGCACACAGATCTATTTTTTTACATTAGCTTGTACATTTGCTAGAGCTTGTACAAAAGTGTAATATTTGCGTCATATAACTGACTTATACGTTACATGACTCAGTAATCAATATTCACCTGCGAAAGCAGAGTTAGGAAGTAAGGAGTACACAATGCTTATACTCACACGACGTGTTGGAGAATCACTCATCATCGGAGACGATGTTGTTGTAAATATCCTTGGAGTCAAAGGTAATCAAGTCAGAATTGGTATTGATGCACCGAAAGAAATCTCAGTTCATCGTGAAGAAATTTACGATAGAATCCAAGCTGAGAAAGATCAAGGCAACAGCTAAATATAAAAGTTTAAATTTTACTAGCCAATCAGGTCAGACCTGACTATAATTACCCGCTTTCGTGGAGAGCTGGCCGAGTGGCTGAAGGCGCGCCCCTGCTAAGGGCGTATAGGTTTACCCCTATCGAGGGTTCGAATCCCTCGCTCTCCGCCATTATTGTGATTAGCTAGCTAATCCCGTATAATTAATCGATTAAGCGCCCGTAGCTCAGCTGGATAGAGTACCTGGCTACGAACCAAGGGGTCGGGAGTTCGAATCTCTCCGGGCGCGCCATCTTCATATTTCTAAATTAATTCAATATAAATAAGTTGTGAAACTTAACGGCCATCTCAAAAAACTTTTCTTTCTTATTTGCGCCTTTACATTTAAACTGCTATTTCTTTCAAGTACAGCCTCTCCCTAGTCGCGACGGCCTCTATAGACGTTGTACTTGTTAGTTCAAGTTTAACCTCCACATCAAATTCTAGATTCTTTTAGAACTGCTATAATACTATTTCTTTCAAGTGCGTCTATTACTGGCTTCTACAGATGATGCACTTGTTAGTTCAACTTTAGATGTTCTAATTTTGAAAGCTGGAGAGATATGCATAATTGGATTCACTTAGTTATATATGGATGTCTTGCAATTGGAATATTTGCATTTATGCTAAATTTGGCTTACTAGATATGCCTGATCTTTCTATTTAATAGCTTCCAATTCTGTATTTTTCTCCAACCATTCCTTTTCTGCAACTTCAAGTTCACCAGATAATTCTGATTGGTTTCTAACAAGATCCTGCATATCATCTCTTCTGTCTGCATCATAAATATTGGGATCTGCAAGTTTTATATTTGTATCTTCTAGCTTTCCATTTAATCGGCTGATTCTTTTTTCCAAAGAGCTAATAGACGATTTTAAATTTTTAATTAATAAAGTCATATCTGTCTTGGCTATATCTTTTACTTTTACTTTTTTGCTATCTGCTTTTTCAATATTCGGTTTCAGTATGTAGTCCTTGTAATCGTCAAGGTCGCCATCAAAAACATCAACTGTCTTATTATCAACAAGGTAAAAGGTATCAACAGAACTGCTTAGAAGGTGTCTGTCATGTGAAATTAGAAGGATGGCTCCTTTAAATGATTGGAGTGCCATTGTTAGAGCATGTCGCATATCCATATCCAAGTGATTGGTAGGCTCATCCATTA
>JABGUA010000204.1 GCA_018646825.1 Piscirickettsiaceae bacterium | reverse complement strand
TGATTTAGCTGGTCGCGTTTATTCAGGACTTCCAGCCCCCAGCAACCTTGTCGTTCCCCCTCATCATTTTGTTGGCAATAGCCAACTCTTAATTGGTGCTGACCCAGTGGGGTATGCTTAATGCGCTTACTTACATGGATTGATGCCCGTTTTCCCGCTTCAAAACTCTGGAATGAGCACTTAGCTGAATATTATGCGCCTAAAAATTTCAACTTTTGGTACTTCTTTGGTTCCTTAGCGTTACTTATCTTGGTGCTACAAATTGTCACGGGCATCTTTTTAACCATGCATTACAAGCCAGATACTTCACTGGCTTTTGCTTCTGTTGAATACATTATGCGAGATGTTCAGTGGGGCTGGTTAATCCGTTACCTTCACTCTACAGGTGCTTCAGCTTTTTTTGTGGTTGTTTACCTACACATGTTTCGTGGCTTGATATATGGTTCATACAAGCAGCCCCGAGAACTGGTCTGGATTTTTGGCATGCTAATTTATGTGGCCTTAATGGCTGAAGCCTTTATGGGTTACTTGCTACCTTGGGGCCAAATGTCATATTGGGGTGCCCAGGTTATTATTTCCTTATTTGGCGCTATTCCTTATATTGGCGAAGGATTAGCACTCTGGATAAGGGGAGACTTTGTCGTTGCAGATGCGACACTCAATCGTTTTTTCGCTTTCCATGTGATTGCTGTACCCCTCGTTTTACTCGGGCTCGTTGTCGCGCATATTATTGCCTTACATGAAGTTGGCTCTAATAACCCTGATGGTGTTGAAATCAAAAAGCTCAAAGACGAGAATGGCATCCCTGTTGATGGTATTGCCTTTCACCCTTATTATTCTGTCAAAGATCTCGTTGGCGTCATTGTCTTTTTGTTTATTTTTTCAATCATCTTATTTTACATGCCTGAAATGGGTGGCTGGTTTTTAGAAAAAGATAATTTTATTCCTGCCGATCCACTTAAAACACCTGAGCATATCGTTCCTTTGTGGTATTTCACGCCCTTTTATGCAATCTTACGTGCTGTCCCTGACAAATTATTTGGTGTTTTAGCGATGGGCGGTGCGATTGTTGTTCTCTTCTTGCTCCCTTGGTTAGATCGAAGCCCGGTTAAATCAATTCGATACCGTGGGCCCTTATTTAAAATTGCACTTAGTCTCTTTACCATTAGCTTCATAGCATTAGGCTATCTGGGCACGCAACCTGCAACAGGCCTTTACACCTTGATGGCTCAAATTTTCTCTGTGATTTACTTTTCATTTTTCTTATTTATGCCGCTGTACACGGCCATAGATAAAGATAAACCCGTGCCACATAGGGTCTCATAAGATGAAATTAATTGTCAGTTTCCTTGTTTATCTTCTTGTTTCCATCGCTACCCCTGGTTTTGCAGCGTCGGGGAAAGTTCATCTTGATTCTGTTGATATTGATTTATCGGATAAAGCATCATTGCAACGTGGCGCAAAAATATTTATGAATTATTGCCTTAGCTGCCACTCTGCCGCTTATATGCGTTACAACCGTATGGGTAAAGATTTAGGCCTAAGTGATGCCCAAGTTGCTGAGAGCTTGATGTTTGCTTCTGACAAAGTGGGCGATACGATGACAATCGCTATGCGGCCTAAAGATGCAAAAAAATGGTTTGGTGTTGTGCCCCCAGACTTGTCGGTTATCTCACGTGCTCGTGGGACTGAGTGGCTTTATACTTACCTGCGTAGCTATTACTTGGATATTAATAAGCCGCTAGGTACTAATAACCTGGTGTTTAAAGATGTGGGTATGCCACATGTCATGTGGCAAGAACAAGGCTATGTACGTAAAGACAGTGACAATAAATTACATGCTTTGACTGGTGACCAAGCAACTGCTTTTGAATACAATATGATGGTTCGTGACTTAGTTAATTTTTTGGCTTATATCGGGGAGCCTTCCAAGATACAGCGCTTAGCATTAGGTAAGTGGGTTTTACTTTACCTCGCATTATTTTTCTTTGTTGCCTACCCATTGAAAAAAATATTTTGGGAAGATGTTCATTAACGTTGCACTACTGGCTTTTTTGTTCTTAAACTCAAAGTTTACCCTCCCTTTTCCCTTGGCCAACCCGCTATGATGACTCTCTACTCTGACCCTGCTTGTCCTTTTTGTCATCGCACGCGTTTAGCCATAGCGGAAAAAGAAATAACCGTTACCCTTCGTGATAGCCGTCTTAACCCTTGGTCAGAGGAAATAGCTGCCGCTGTTCCTTACGGGAAGAGCCCCGTGTTCGTCGACCGCGACATTGTGCTTTTCGATAGTA
>JABGUA010000066.1 GCA_018646825.1 Piscirickettsiaceae bacterium | reverse complement strand
TTCTGGGTATGGCTTGGATTATGGAAAGTATTGGCTTCTCAATGGCCCTGGGTGCTTTCCTTGCGGGCACGATGCTGGCGGAATCACATTATCGTCATCAGATTGAAGCTGATATTTTACCGTTTAGGGGAATCTTACTCGGCCTGTTCTTTATGACCGTTGGGATGGGGATTGATTTTGCTTTGTTGTGGGATAAATTCTGGGTTGTGATTGCGCTGACGGTCGGTTTAATGTTGATCAAAGGGCTCATTGTTTATTTTTTAGCTCGTTTATCTGGTGCGAGGCACAATGTCTCTATCCAAACAGCTGCATTATTATCTCAAAGCGGTGAATTTGGGTTTGTAATGTTTGGCTTTGCAACTCTGTCTGGTGTTTTAGATACCCAATTGAGCAATATGCTGACATTGGTGATTGCGTTGACGATGGTTTTAACGCCTTTTGTAGTAAAAGGGGCGAATTACTTGACGAGTCGCTTTTATGTAGCTGAAGGTGATGAGGATGGTGACTTTTGTGCTTTATTTGAAGAAACCGAAGGCCACGTTATTTTAGCTGGTTTTGGCCGTGTTGGTGCTCGGATAGGCGCTATTTTAAATGCTGCCAATGTGCCGTATGTTGCTATTGATATGAGTGAAGAAAGAGTGAAGGCTGCTCGGGCGCAAGGGTTCAGTGTATTTTACGGCGATGCAAGTAATGTGAAGGTGTTACAAGCAGCCGGTGCTGCTAAGGCAAAAATGGTGGTCGTTGCGATGGACAACCCTGCGCACTTTGACCGTTTGGTGCCTTTAGTTAGGCAGTATTACCCTCAGTTGCCAATTCATGCGCGGGCGAAGGATAGACGCCATTGTGCTGATTTGATCACACAAGGTGCTTCAACGGCCATTTCGGAAACGCTTGAAACCAGTTTGCGATTGTCAGAAGAAGTTTTGCAAGGTAGTGGCGTCGAACAAAGTGATATCGAAAGCGTGATCGAAGCGTTTAGAAATGACTATTATTCTGATGTGGTACAAAAAGTGTCAGATAAACGTGTTGTGATGGGTGAACTTAAGCACTAACCAATGCTGTAAACTCACTTATAGGCGCATGGGCATCACGACATATTGTCGGTCTAGTTTTTCATCAAAGGGTGTTATTAAGACGCTGCTGTTATCGTCACTGAAAATCATTTTCACTTTTTGATCTGGCATGGCAGTAAGTAGGTCTAGTAGATAGGCATTATTAAAAGCTATTTCTAATGGGTTACCTGAATACTCAACACTGATTTCTTCTTCTGCTGATTCCTGCTCTTGGTTAACAACAGTGGCTTTGAATAAGTTAGTCTCTAAATTAATCCGAACACTACGATGCTTGTCGCTGGATAAAATAGCCGCGCGCGATAGCGCTTGTCTGAGCATATCGCGTTCTGCAACGACTTCTTTATCACCGCCAACTGGAATAACACGTTGGTAGTTAGGGAATTGGCCATCTATTAATTTTGAAGTGAAGTGTAAGTCGGGCAACTCTACTTTTATTTGTTGGTTGCTAAATGCCACGGTAACATTATCTTCGCTGTCATTGAGTAAGCGGCCTAGTTCTAATATCGCCTTACGTGGAACGATGACGTTGGTCTTTTCTTGGGCTTTTTTTGATGTTATTAAGCTGCCTAAGGCAAGACGATGCCCATCTGTTGCAACTGCACGTAATGCTGCATCATCACGCTCTAACAGCAAGCCGTTGAGGTAATAACGTACATCTTGGCTGGCCATGGCAAAGCTCGTTTCATCGAGTAAAGATTTCAAAGCCGATTGTGGCAGGCTTATTTCATCAATGTAGTTAGCGCCTTCGCTGTCAGGGAAGTCTTCACTTGGTAATGTTGATAGTGAGAAACGACTTTTACCTGCTTTTACTAAGGCTTTTCCGTCATTGGCTTTAAAACTGATTGTGGCATTAGACGGTAGTGCTCGGCAGATATCTAAAAATTTTCGGGCTGAAACCGTTGTCTTGCCTTCTTGTTCAACCGCGACCGGTAGGGTCGCAATCATTTCTAATTCCATGTCAGTACTGGTCATGGTCAATTGTGTGCCATGCGCTTTCAGTAGAATGGTCGATAAAATGGGGAGTGTTGCGCGCCTTTCAACGATGCTACACACTAATTGCAATGGCCGGACAATGGTTTCTTGGCTGACGGTAAACTGCATGGTCATTCTCTCGTTTAACTAGATAAGGTTCTGAATAAGTTTCGGTGATCTTCGGCGATACGGCTGTCAGTTTCAAGTAGTTCGGCTACTTTTCTGCAGGCATGTAAGACCGTAGTGTGATCTCGGCCACCGAAAGCATCACCAATTTCTGGCAAGCTGTGGTTGGTTAACTCTTTTGCTAGTGCCATAGCAATTTGTCTTGGCCTTGCAATTGAGCGTGTCCGTTTTTTGGATAAGAGATCTGATACGCGGATTTTGAAATACTCTGCGACGGTCTTTTGAATACTGTCCAGAGTGACTAATTTTTGATGTAAAGCCAATAAATCCTTAAGTGCTTCTTGTGCCATATCTATTGATAACGGTTGGCGTGTGAATCGAGAATAGGCTAAGACGCGTTGCAAAGCACCTTCTAGATCTCGGACGTTTGAACGAATACGTTTTGCGATGAAAAAAGCGACGTCTTCTGGCAGTTCAGTTAAGTTCTGTTGTGCTTTTTTGATTAAGATGGCCACTCGTGTTTCAAGCTCAGGGGGTTCAATTGCTACGGTCAGTCCCCAACCTAGCCTCGATTGCAGTCGTTCGTCCAAGTTGTCTACTTCTTTGGGAAACCGATCACAGGTCAGGATAATTTGGCGCTGACCTTCAAGTAGATTGTTGAAGGTATAGAAAAATTCTTCTTGCGAACGTTCTTTTTTAGCAAAAAACTGGATGTCATCAATCAGCAGGGCATCGACATTGCGGTAATGTGCTTTGAATTGATCGATGACGTTGTTGCGTAACGAAGTGATCATATCTTGAACAAAGCGTTCTGAAGATAAGTACATGACGCGCGCTTTGGGGTTATCTTTCTTGATCTGATTGCCGACAGCGAGCATTAAATGGGTTTTTCCTAAGCCGGTTCCACCATATAAAAATAGGGGGTTGTAGCCAGATGTACCAGGCGCTTCTGCAACGTGGAGCGAACCAGCACGGGCAATCTGATTGGACTTACCTTCTACAAAAGTATCGAAGGTAAAGAGCGGATTCATGGGGCTACCGAGGGCTGGTTCGGCTTTATTGCTGTTTGATGTGGGCCTTTGTTGCTTGGCGACGATTTTTTCTGGCGCAATAGCTTCTGTACCCACTTCAATTTGGATTTGTTTAACCTTGCCTTGGCTTAGGTTAATGAGCAGGTCGTTGATAGAATGTTCGAGTTGTTCTTGCACCCATGCTTGAACATAGGCGTTGGGTGCCAATAAGCGAAGTGTGTCTTCGGTCTCTATCGCTTGTAAAGGACGTAGCCAAGTGTTCAGCTGTTGAACTGACAATTCACCTTCAAGATGGGATAAACATTTTTCCCATAGGGATGAAGACACAGAGACTCCTTAACGACCAAAAAGGGTTAGATGGCTTATCAAAAAATAAGTGTGATTTATTATTAATTGTATAATGCCACAGCAAGACGGATAACGTTATCGCCAATGCATTTTTTTAGCAAGTAAAACTTATGTGATTTAGTTCATGTGATGTTTGACTTAAGGGGTGATAAAGCACTATAATTTCACCCCTTTTGCCCAACTGACTATGTTGGTTCGGCGATAAACAAACATGATATTTGGGAGTTGGTGAAATGAAAAGAACTTTTCAGCCTAGTAATATAAAGCGTAATCGTACTCATGGTTTCCGTGCACGTATGAGAACAGTTGGTGGTCGTCGTGTGATTAATGCACGTCGTGCTAAAGGTCGCGCAAGCTTAACCGTTTAATTTCTCTCAACAAATTAGGGAGACATGACTTGGCAAAATTTAGCCGGGCCATGAGAATGAACAACCCGAGGGATTATGCTCGGGTATTTCGTCAGGCTAAACGTGTTAGTAAAGGTGGTCTGACGGTGCTAACAGTTGAAAACTCAGTTGGGCATCCTCGGTTGGGTTTAGCGATTGCTAAGAAACATCTCAAGTTAGCAACGCGTCGTAATCAATTAAAGCGTGTTATTAGAACATCATTTCGGCAGCATCAATCGGTGTTGGCCAATATCGATATTGTTGTGTTGTCACGGGCTGACGTAAGCCAGCGTGAGATAGCACAGATTTGGGTGACATTAGAGCGGCATTGGCAAACGGTGGCAGCACAGTGGCAAAAATCCTAGTTGGACTCATCCGAGCATATCAATTTCTTATTAGCCCTTTGTTGGGCTCAAATTGTCGTTTTCATCCTACTTGTTCGCAATATATGATGGAAGCAATCACACGTTTTGGTCTCATACGTGGTACTTGGCTCGGTTTACGCCGACTTTCACATTGTCACCCTTGGCATGAGGGCGGCAACGATCCTGTTCCTGAACTAAAGATAGAAAAACGCAATGGATAATATCAAAACTTTTCTTGTATTCGGCTTATTGGTTGTCTCATTATTATTATGGGAAGCTTGGCAAAATGAATATGTTCGTCCTGCTCAAATTGCTGAACAGACAGCGGCACAATCAGCCGCACCGGTTGTAACTGCGAGTGGCCAAGAGGTGGTTAAGGGTGACTTACCTGACCTACCTGTAGTCAATGCTGTTGCGGATGGAAGCCTTCCTGCTATCGATGGTGGTGGGGTTCAGGCAGGTACGCAAAACCAAGTGCATGTTAAAACCGATGTGATGGATGTTTATATTGACCCTAAAGGTGCAGACATTCGTCGTTTGGCTTTATTAAAGTATCCGGTTGAGTCTTCTGATCCTGACGTACCCGTGCAGTTTTTGAATGACACCGCAGGACAGTTTTTTGTCGTGCAGTCAGGTTTACGCTCGGATGCGCAGGCACCAACCCATTATGAACAATATTCTGCTGAACAGTCGGAGTATGCCTTAAGTGACGATGCTGACACTTTAGTTGTGCCACTACATTGGCAGTCTGATGATGGCTTGAAGGTAACTAAAACCTATCGTTTCAAACGTGATAGTTATTTAGTCGATGTTGATTATCAAGTGACGAACGCGAGTGGTCAGACTTTTTCTGCCTATCCCTATGCACAATTCAACCGTAATCGTCCAAGTGAAGACAGTATGTTGCTCTACACCTATACCGGCGCGGTATTCTCGAGCCCAGGTGATGAGTATGAGAAGATAGATTTTGATGATCTTGATGATGCGGCGTATATGAAGACGTCGACGAATGGTTGGGCATCAATGATTCAGCATTATTTCGTGGCAGCGATGATTCCTGCTTTAGACGATCAAGAAAAAACATTCTATGGTAAATCAATTAACGAGCAGAACTATACTGCAGGTATGAAAATGCCAACGATTACTGTTGCGGCGGGTGAGTCAGCACAAACTAAATACAGCCTGTATTTGGGGCCGAAAGAACATAAAAGACTTGAGCCCATCGCAGAGAATTTAGACTTAACCGTTGATTATGGTAAGTTGACGATTATCTCGCAACCGTTGTTTACCGTTATGGAATGGATCCATAAAGTAACTAATAATTGGGGTTGGTCGATTGTTTTCTTAACTGTTTTGATTAAATTAGCTTTTTATAAATTGTCGGCAGCAAGTTATCGATCAATGGCGGGTATGCGTAAATTAACGCCGAAACTAGCAACTTTGAAAGAACGTTTTGGTGATGATAAGCAACAATTTAATAAAGCCATGATGGATCTGTACAAAACTGAAAAAATTAACCCGCTAGGTGGTTGTTTGCCTGTGTTAGTTCAAATGCCGGTGTTTTTGGCATTTTATTGGGTATTGGTTGAAAGTATTGAATTACGTCAAGCCGACTTTATCTGGTGGTTGAATGACCTGACTGCCATGGATCCTTATTTCATTTTGCCGGTGTTGTTTGGTATTAGCATGTTCATCCAACAGAAATTGAATCCTGCGCCACAAGATCCTGCACAAGCTATGGTGATGAAGGCCTTTCCTATCGTGTTTACGGTCTTCTTTGCTTTCTTCCCATCTGGTCTTGTTTTGTACTGGGTTGTGAATAATATTTTATCTATTGCACAGCAGTGGTATATCACACGTCAAATGGGCGCTATTTAGCTTCTTAGGCGATGGAAACGATTGTTGCTATTGCGACAGCGCCAGGCCGTGGTGGTGTGGGAGTCGTTCGGCTATCGGGTGACAAGAGCGCGGAAATAGCAGCTCAAATTTGTGGGCGTCTCCCTTCGCCGCGCAATGCGATGTTTAGTCATTTCAAGGATGGGAAAGGCGAAATCATTGATAGTGGCATTGCTTTATTTTTTCCTAATCCTGCTTCTTTTACGGGTGAGGATGTCGTCGAGCTTCAAGGGCATGGCAGTCCTTTGGTTTTAGATCAACTTTGCCAGCGTGCGATTAGTTTAGGTGCAAGGATGGCCAATCCAGGCGAGTTTTCTGAGCGAGCTTTTCTGAATAACAAGATGGATTTGGCCCAAGCTGAGGCTGTTGCTGATCTCATTGAAAGTACAACCGAGCAAGCAGCGCGTAGTGCAATGCGTTCTTTACAGGGCGTGTTTTCTGATCGGGTTAACCAATTATTAAAGCAACTCACAGACTTGCGAATTTATGTTGAGGCAGCGATTGATTTTAGTGATGAGGAAATTGATTTTCTAGCTGAAGCAGCGGTTGATCAACAGCTGCAAGTGCTATTGAAGACGGTCGATACGATTAGTGATAGCGCGCAACAAGGCCGCTTGTTGAGGGATGGACTCAGGGTGGTACTTGCAGGGCAGCCCAATGCGGGTAAGTCGAGCTTGCATAATCAATTGGCAGGTCATGATGCGGCGATTGTGACGGATGTTGCGGGTACGACGCGAGATATTTTACGAGAACAAATTCATATTGGTGGTTTACCTCTTAGTATTTCTGATACTGCAGGTCTACATGATGCGACAGATATTGTTGAGAAGGAAGGTATCAGGCGTACACAGAATGAGTTAGCAGAAGCAGATCGTATATTGTTGGTTCTTGACCATGAAAAAGGACTAACAAAAGAAGATGAACGTATTTTGTCTGAGTTACCTCCCTCGATTCCATTGACGTTGGTTTATAACAAGATAGATAAGCAAGGTCTAACAGCAAGTTTGACGGAAGAGCGGGGTCAAACTTGTCTCTATATTTCGGCTAAGACAGGTGATGGCATTGCTTTATTGAAGCAATATTTATGTGATTCTGTTGGTTATCACCCACAAGATGAGGGCGTGTTTATCGCTCGACGTCGTCATTTGGACGCTTTGCAGCGTGCTCGCTTGGCGATAGAAACGGGCTATGACTGTTTATCCGGCTTAGGGGCTGGTGAGTTATTGGCTGAGGAATTACGACAGGCCCAACATGCTTTAGGTGAAATTACAGGCACGTTTACTAATGAAGATCTGTTAGATCAGATCTTCTCTAGTTTTTGTATTGGCAAATAGGCTCGTTTGTCAGCTTAAGCTGAGAATGAAGAGCCGCACCCACATGTTGTTGTGGCATTTGGATTGCGAATGACAAATTGGGATCCTTCGACACTATCACTGTAATCAATTTCGGCACCGACAAGGTATTGATAGCTTGCTGGATCGATCAGTAATGTGACGCCCCCTTTTTCGACTTGGGTATCGGCTTCACTGACTTCTTCTTCAAAGGTGAAGCCATACTGGAAACCTGAACAACCACCACCAGTAATAAAAACACGCAGCTTAAGCTGATCGTTGCCTTCTTCTTCGATTAGCGTGCTGACTTTGTGTGCGGCGGCATCGGTAAAGTTGACTGGACTCGGCATTTCACTTGACATGGTTTACTCCAAAACTAGCATTGTTAGGAATGTATTATCCCAAAGACTGAGTAAATTAGTCAAGAATTCGCTTTTTGCTCTAGCTGAAAGGCTTTGGTTTCGTCAATAACATCATGGTTGAGATCTAAGGTACCGTCTTTATCTGCGGACATTCTAATCAGTTGGCCGTTGACTTCTGACCCCACTGTCATTTCAAGTAAACGATAATAGACATTACCTGTGACTTTGGCATTATCTGCTAACTCTACGTGGCCTGCGGCGAAGATATTACCATTAATCGCACCATTGATAATCATATTAGGGACGCGTATTTCGCCTTCAATTGTACCCTGTTCACTGAGGGTGAGGACGGAATCAATATCGTTGATGGCTTTGATGTTGCCGGTGATTTTGCCATCAATGCGTAGGCCACCACTAAACTCGATATCACCTTTGATATGTGTTTGTTGGCCAATTAAGGTGTCAATACGGACGGCAGGTTTTTTTGTTTTTTATTTTTTTTTTCCAAACATGGCTTACCTCTCAAGTTGAGTTGGGCTAGTAGAGACTGTCCAATCGATGGTTTTCGAGAGGGTGGTCTTTTTGTTTTGAATTAGGGTGATTTTAATCGATTTTGGTTCCATGTCATTGGCGAGATTAATTTGGCCATTAAAAACTTGAACATGTCGTAATTTAAGTTGGTGTTCGTTAAGCTTGATAGTTTTTGATTGCTTGTCGATGTTACCAGTCAAGCTAACAGAAAGTTTCCCATTTAATGGTTTTGTGATTTTTTTACCTTGTGAGATGACGAGCCGGTAGCTGAATTGATCAGCTTGTTCGGTATCAGCGGTTATTTTTAATTCACGTACCTGTAGCTTGCTAGTCGCGCTGCCTTGCGTGATATTTTGATAGAAACTGAGTTCTTTATCGATTTCAAGTGCGTTATCTTGTAGTTCGTTGAGTTGTTGTAACAGCTCGTTGTTGGTGGCTTTTTGGATTGCGAGGGCTTGTTGCCGGTTTATGTTGTCAGTGGTAAGGGCTTCATTTTGTGCCGTTAGTTTGATATTACGTTCTTTGATTTGGTGGTTTTCTTGTTCGAGTACAGTTACCAGGGCAGATAATTCCCCGGTGGTCTGTTGTCGGTATACCCAGATAATAATGGCGATGATAATTAAACCAAGCAGTGCCATTAACAGGTTCTTTATGACCTGCTGGTCGTTATTTAGTTGTGGTGGCGTGAGCACGTTATCTTATCTTTTATGGCATGACGGCAATGGTATTGATACCCATGCTTTCAGGAAGGTCAAAGAGGATGTTCATATTTTGAATTGCTTGGCCAGATGCCCCTTTGACTAAATTATCAATTGCAGATAAAACAACAACAGTATTGCCTTTCTGTGGTTGGTGGACAGCAATTCGACAAACATTTGTCCCGGTTACCGTCCTGGTTTCAGGGTGAGAACCGGCAGGCAGAACATCAACAAATGGTTCGTTGGCATAACGTTGTTCAAACAAAGCTTGTAGGTCTGTTTGCTTTGTTAATGTAGCGTAGAGCGTAGCGTGAATTCCTCTAATCATCGGTGTTAGGTGAGGGACAAAAGTGAGCCCGACAGGGTTGGCGCTGACATCATTCAAGCCTTGTGTTATTTCTGGCAAATGACGATGGCCAGCGACAGCATAGGCTTTCATATTTTCTGATGATTCTGTTAGTAGTGTCCCTATAGCGGCTTTACGACCGGCACCGCTGACCCCCGATTTTGCATCTGCGATAAGATGGTCGACGTCAATGATGCCTTGTTCCAGTAAAGGAATAAAACCAAGTTGAGTTGCGGTTGGGTAGCAACCAGGAACCGCAATGAGTTGCGCTGATTTAATAGCGTCGCGGTTGACTTCAGGCAGACCATAAACTGCTTCTGATAATAATTCAGGACAAGTATGCGGCATGTTGTACCACTGTTCCCATTCAACGGCATCGCGCAATCTAAAGTCTGCGGAGAGGTCAATTACTTTGGTATCGCGTTTGATTAACTCCGGTACCATTTCCATGGCAACGCAGTGTGGCGTTGCGAAAAAAACGACATCGCAGTTAGCGAGTTGGTCTACATCTGGTTGGCAGAATTGTTGATCAATATGACCGCGCAGGTTTGGAAATAAGTCGCTCACAGGTTTCCCTGCTTCACCGCGAGAGGTAACGCATTCAATTAAAACTTTAGGATGGCTTGCCAGTAGACGCAATAGCTCTACGCCGGTGTAACCTGTTGCGCCGACGATACCCACTTTAATCATGATGTGTCTCTTTGGTTTGGTAAAGCACTACATAATAGAAGAGCGCACGGCAAAGAGGAAGGGCTTAGTCGATGTTTAGGTGTTTTTCGATGCGTTGCTTTTGTAGAAGGTAATCTACTGTAGTGACTTTTTGTGGCTCATCAAAATTTATTTCATTGATATAGAGTGGGTAAGGGATATGTGATTTTCTTAAACTCAAAAGAAAGGAGGAGATTTGATTAAAGATGGTTTTGGCATTGGCTGGCCCTGAGAATTGCTTAGGGCCACAGTTGATAGTGCAAAGGGCATCTTCTTTGGGTGATGCCATGGTAATAACGACGGGTAAATAACTTTGTTTTTCATTGAGGGAAGGTACTGGTAACGGTGTTAGTTTCCATGGTTTGGTTTTTGTTGCTGACGCTATGATTTTGAAATAGCGGAGCTTTAAGTTTGAGTTATGTTTTTGAATGATGTTCAAGAAGTGTTGGAAATGGATAATTGCGGTTTCTTGGGTCAATTTGAGCTCATGGTTGGAGATTAAGTTGCCGAATTCATCCAATATATGAATCGAGTTAGTCTGATTCTTCTGTTCAATGATCAGGCTGATGGTGTCTTTCTGTTGACAACTTAACAGGGTGTTTAAGCATTGTGTTGGGTCAAGGTTGCCATCAAGCTTGGAAACCGAGAAATGCTTTTTTGAGCGGATAAGATATTGGCTAAGATTGGTACTTTTTAGCTCGGTTATGTCGACACCTTCAGGTTGCCAGTCAAGTTGATAGAGCTTGTCTGCTATCTGCGCGAGGTAATTACCTTCTACATTTTTATGATAGTGGGTATTTACATCGTTATATAGCTTGTTGAGACGTTGACTGATTAATGGGCCATGGGTATCAGAGGGGCACCAACAATAGAGCATTGTTCTAGATTTACCCTTGCTCCACCATGTGATGAGATAACTACAAAGATCGACGGGGGCCGTTTTACCTTTGATCTCAAATGTTTGCCATTCACCCGTCGTGGAGCGGATCAGGCCATCAATGCTATAAACAAGGCTCTCCCCACGGTTAGCATAGTTAAAAGGGTCATTATGCAAGCTTGTTAGTTGTAGACCTTGGGTATTTTTAACGAGGCTTTCATTTTGTTCTAGGTTTGCAAAAAGCAAGAGCTGATCAAGCTTAGGCGGTGTTAAACCTGATTTTTTATCTGAAGGGGTATGCCCCGTTAGCGGCGAACGGAGTAGCTGTTGTACCAGTGAAATGACTGTTTTGATAGTCATCAAATGGGTTTTATCCGCGATGAGAATACGCGTTGCTTTATTTAATAAACCGTTGAAAATAGCCCATGATAGAACGTGTAATAAAGCGCCATTATGATAGAGCGGTGTTTGTGTTTTATTAGATAATGGCACTAGGCTTAATTTCCAGCCATCGTCATTGGAAAAGCGATAGAGATGAATTTCCTCTTCGGCACTTTTTGCGAGTAATTCTCTGGGGAGCGCTCCAATAATATTAGGTTTATTGTCAGCATAACGTTGTATTTTTTTATTGGTGAGGGCGTTGCTTGCTGGCAATGTTAATTGGTGTTGCTTGGCAAACTGTTTGATAGTTGTTTGAACCTGAGCAAAGGCGGTTTGCGTTTGTGTATGTTCTTCTAGAGATTGTTCGTATTTAGCAATATCGCGGCGATCGAGAATTTGAAATTCGTGATTGGGCCATCCCTAACTTTCTGAGGCTTTTTTGATAAAGTCTCGACGCCAAGGAAATCTGGGTTGTGAAACGTGTTTAGATAATGCTTCTTGTGCTTGGATATAGAGAGATTGTTGGGCTAGGCGTTGACTGTCTGTTGTTAATTTACTGTTTGAAACAAGTTTAAATTGCAGTACTCTGGAATCGATGGCAAGGGGTTCGCGTTCACCATCATAAACGGCTTTTTTATAGCCATTGCTTAATCGGGTGATGTTTGGGTAGTGTTCTAATAAGCCTTGGTTGTACAGCATTGGTAGCAGGTAACTAAGACCTGATTCGATTCCTAAAGCCATGGCCTCACAAGCATTGTCTGCTAATGCTTGTGGGCTGGCGGGTTCCAATTCGCCAAAATCAAGCAGTTCGTACTGTGTCTGAACTCGGTGTTGTGTGAGTTGTTGTACATTTTTTTGTAATCCTCACCTGGCGGGACAAGTCACCATAAAGGAATTTCCCCTGCGAGTATTAGGCCGTTGAGATAGAGTTGTTCTAATTTCTCTGGGTTTAGAGGGCTGCTTTGAAGATTATCTTGTCTAAGTAATTCGATATCGAGTGTAATTTCAAGATTTTTTGCCCATTGTGTAAGCAGCCTCAGTTTGTGTTCTAGTGCTTGGTGTTGTTCGGGATTGATATCGGTGTGAATGACATAAACTGTGAAGGCGATTTGGCTTGGGATATTGAGTAGGCCATATTCATTAATGAGGTAGAGGCCTGCTAAACCGTAATGGCGTATGCCCTGACGTTTGTATTTGAAACTAGGGCTGAGTTTTGAACTTCATTGATAGTTTGCTCATTTGCCTGATATCCGAT
>JABGUA010000092.1 GCA_018646825.1 Piscirickettsiaceae bacterium | reverse complement strand
TTGCAACTCCACTAACTGGCTTCCAGTCACCAAATTACCCGTTACCAGTGACGCTTTTAAACCCGTTTTTACCCGGATAAAGTTCAATATAAGGCCCTGATAGCAAAGTATGTAAACCTGAAATTCCTGCACGTGTCACCTGAGGCGACACCACCCAAAAAACGGTGTCTTCACGTAATAAGGCTTCATAGTCTGGCGACGCTAAACGTGCTGTCACAATCACACCATCTAAGCCAGGCTTAATGACCACTTTCGTCACTTGGCCTATATCAACATCTAGAGACTTAATCTTTGTCGTACCCACTTCAATCCCTGAGGCAGTTTTAAACTCCACCGTAATTAAAGGGCCTTGATTCTTCCAATCGTGATAAACCATCCAACCGCCTATCAATACGGCCAAAAATGGAATTAACCAAATACGTGAAGGCTTTGCCTGTTCAATTTTTGCTTTTGCTGCTGGTTCATTCTTCACTGTCATAGTTATCCCATATTAAACGCGGGTCAAAACAGGTCGCAGCTAGCATAGTCGCCACAACCATACCAGCAAATGACAAGGCAGCTGGCCCCGGGTAAATCGTCATCAAATTACCTAAATGTACTAAACTCACTAAAATCGCCACCACAAAGACATCAATCATTGACCAACGTCCAATAAACTCGGTAACACGATACAGTACTGTTCTCGCGCGCAGTAAGGTTGGACTCCGTCTTTGCACCATAAAGCACAACCAAGCCAACACAATCAGCTTACCAATGGGTATCAACACACTGGCAACAAAAATCACTATCGCAACAGGGTATGAGCCATACTCCCACAGTTCTACAACGCCACTTAAAATTGTATTAGATGACGTCTTACCCAATAAGGTTGTACTCATGATCTGCAACATATTCGCTGGTATATACAACACCATTGCCGTAATTAAATAGGCCCAGGCCCGCTGAATACTATTCACATTACGCACATGAACGGACGTGTCACACCGGACACAATGTGTTTCCGATACCTGCTGCGTTTTACCGCAATGATGGCAAAGTAACAAGCCACGCCGCGCGGCGGAACCATGACTAAACTGTTGTTTGAACATCACTGTTCTCTACCCAAGACCAAACTTGAACTTTATCCAAGTGTAATAACACCAACGTCATCAATATCGTGAAAGCAATATACGACCAAAATGACATGCCAAGACTAATCGTTGCCAACGACGCTATCTTAATTAAGCTGACCATCGTGCCAATTAAAAATATCTCCACCATGCTCCATGGCGCCAAGGCTAAAATGAACCGTAAAACCCGTCGCCCATGAGGCGGTAAAATGGTCCAATACTTCAATGCGCCGACAACATAAACGACACCCATCAAAAAAGCGGCAGGAATAATTAATATAACGACCATGATCAGCAACGCGAGCAGGACCTGTTGCTCATCGGCTAACACATCAATACTCTGCAACAAGGTCACAACCCGATCTTGTCCACCAGCACTAAAACTCAAAAAGGGATACATCGCTGACATCAACAAAAATATTAAGCCTGAAACAGCAAATGCCAATAAACGCTCCATCGCATTTTTATGCCTTTTTGTCATTACATAATCACAACGCGGACACACGGCTGTACTACCCGGTTCAAGATCTGGGTATTCCACAAGCAAATCACATTCGTGACAAGCCATCACCTGTTCTGTAAGCTGATTTTCAAACTGATGAGATTGCATAAATAATAGCGTGATACCGTACAAACATAAATAAAACCAAGCCTATCATATTCTCACTTTGGTATAACAAAAACACGGCCTCAAACACACTTAATATCCTGTAAAATAATCCCTTATAAAATATTCCCTTTTACTATCATTGCTGTGCTCATAAATACGACCATACCAACCCCACATTTTGGAGAAATTGACAATGAAGCCTAACAAAGGCCATTACTTGGCGATTTGTACTACCTTACTCTTAAGTACAACACTAACCGTATACGCCGACAATAAATTAACAAGCCCACAAAATGTAGATGAATGGTATCAAGAAGGTCAAAAAGCGATAGAGGAAAACCTAAAAAATGCACAACAAGCCGCATATAATGCAAGACAACGGGCCAAAAATGTCATCATTTTTGTTGGCGATGGTATGGGTATCTCAACCCAAACGGCTGCCCGTATCTACCAAGGTCAACAGCTTGGTTTAAAGGGCGAGGAACACGAACTGTTCTTTGAGAAATTCCCCTATCTTGCCTTAGTTAAAACCTACAATACCAATCAACAAACACCTGATTCAGCAGGCACAATGACCGCCATAACAACGGGCATTAAAACCAAAGCAGGCCTTATTGGTGTTAACCAAAATACAACGCGTGGCGATTGTAATTCTCAAAAAGGCAACGAACTCACCACATCACTTGAACTCGCTGAAATCATTGGCATGTCAACGGGTGTTGTTTCAACTACCCGAATCACGCATGCCACTCCCGCCGCAACTTATGCTCACATTATGGATAGAGATTTTGAAGATGACCGTGACGCTAAACAATTTTCCAATGCCGGTAATTGTGTCGACATCGCACGTCAATTAGTAGAGTTCCCTGACAGATTCAAAGAACACTATCCTTGGGTAAATGGCTTAGAGGTTGCATTAGGTGGTGGCCGGCGAAGCTTCATCGAACGTATCGAAGGCGCTGATCCAGATGAGGGTGGCCGTGGTGAACGCAATGATGGCCGTGATTTAACAGCACAATGGTTATCGCAATACAATAATGCAAAGTACGTCTGGAACAAAGCACAATTCGATGCCATTTCAGCTAATCAGGTTGACCATTTATTAGGCCTTTTCGCTATGTCCCATATGGAATATGAACTTGACCGTGAATCAGGTGCAGGCAAAGAACCGTCATTAAGTGACATGACAAAGAAAGCCATTGATATCTTAGATAATAATCCTAATGGTTTCTTATTACATGTTGAAGCTGGCCGTATCGACCATGCTCACCATGCAACAAATCCAAAACGTGCATTACAAGATACCGTTGAGTTCGCCAATGCAATTAAAGCAGCTTATGACAATACCAACCCGCGTGACACATTAATCATCGTTACCGCTGATCATAGTCATGTATTCACTATTGGTGGCTATTCAACACGAGGCAACCCAATCTTGGGCAAAGTGATTAATAACGACAATGCCGGTAACTCAGAACAAAAAGAAGCAGTCGCTGCAGATGGGTTGCCCTACACCACATTGGGTTATGCCAATGGTCGAGGCTTCCAACACTTACCAATTGGTGGTGACACGATTTATGATGAAGACATCAACTTTGATGGCCGTGCAGATTTAACAGAGGTCGATACAACACACCAAGGTTTCCATCCTGAAGTCGTTACACCACTTTCCTCTGAGACCCATGCTGCTGAAGACGTTGCAATCTATGCAACCGGCCCCGGCTCAGCATTAGTCAGTGGTTTATTAGAACAAAATGCGATTTTCCACATCATCAACAAAGCCGCACGACTAGAAAAACGCGCCAAACGTAAAGGCTGGACTCGGCATTAACCCTGACTAATAGTCATGATTGAAACAACTTGAAAGGACTCAGAATAAGTCAGAGCCAAATGGATACAGGACTTGCCTATTTAGTAAAAACAATCGCAGGGTTAGCATTTAAAAATACGTTTTCGTTTAACGTACTTGTACTGATTACATTGACCGTGATTTCTTCATACAACCAATAATAAAACCCACCTTCGTAGACGCTATACCGCCAATCATATTGACATTGGATCCAGTTATTATCTAATGAACCAATTGTTGCACGGTCTTTGCCAGAGCCTGACGCCGATTCAGAATCACCCTTCCCCATATATTCAAGCACCTTACTGTCTAAACAAACTTGAAATCGATCAAACTGTATCTTGCCATCAGAACCTTTTGAATAAGTGAGGCGATCACCAAGCAAGTCGTCACCGTGCTGATCTATCACACATTGATTGTTGAAAATATAAAAAGCCGGTGGGAAAGCGATCGGATATTGATTAGGTATTTCAGCCCGTTGCTCAATATGTTCTTGTGTTCGTTGCCCCTTATCCCATTGCTTGATAATGATTTGTAATACTAAAATGCTCATATTGATAACTTGGCTAAGGGTGCATTCTATAATTAATATGTGATACCTATAGTAGCACTGATAGTAATAAGCTCATTAATTTGGTATGTGGCCAAAGGGAGAGTTAACCTGCTTTTCAAAGGTCGCTTTTGACCCAAAGCAGTCATTCGCTAATAACCAGGGTATAACTGTTAGAATTACAAAATAAATTTTTAGCATAATAGTTTTCTCGTATATGAAAAACCATTTTTTTCACATTAGTTGAGGTTCACACCAATAACTACATAGCTTTGTAATTTGTCTTAATAACCGTTCTTGATGTCAACTTAACCCTGTTTATAACCCACTCAGCTAAAGCTAAATTTACAACCCAAGCAGTCGCCATCAGTACGTCACGTGTAAAACCATTAGGCTCATCAAATATCATCATCCAAATAACAAATATAATACTCTGAGTTCCTGCTCCTTGACCAATGGCATAAGCACGAATCATGCACTCTTGGTGCTGAGGAATTTTATTTTTTAAAATAAAAAACAGCCCAAGTAAAATAAACATGAGCATTAAGAGACCTACCGTTATCCTCACGAGATAAAGAAGGTTACCTTGAAGGCTGACTGGGAAAGCATAATAATGCGTCATCCATAAGCCGGAAGACGCTGAAATAACACCAGTTAAAACTAACACTCTTCCACTGACTTTATGCCATATAGGATAGTAACTACGCATATTAGGAAGAAATTGAAAGGCACCGAAAATACAATACGTTATGGAACTGATAATATGAAATACAGCTGGCATAGGTTCTACTTCAATCCTTGGATTAGCGGGCATAATATTTAAATCGACATTTAACAACTCGATTAATCTAATTATTCCAAGTGAGGGAATGGTGCTGAGTAGAAGTAACCCAAGCAATACAAGCCATTCTGTCTTATTTAAATGATTCATTAATCGATACCCAAGAAAATAAGCTACTAATGTACTATTCATATTTTCAACGTCAATTGCCAAAAACCTTATATCAGATATACTAAAATGCATGAACTGGAAATCAGAATCTTTCAATTGGAATCAAGCAAAATCATTTTTAACCGCTTTTGAGACAGGTTCATTGTCGGCTGCGGGACGTCAACTTGGGCTAACGCAACCAACTATTAGTCGGCAAATTTCAATGTTGGAAGAATCTCTCGGTGTCATATTATTTGAGCGAGGACATCGTTCTTTATCTTTAACACAGTCAGGCATTGAGCTGCTTGTTCATGTTCGTAATATGCAGGAATCAGCTAACCGAGTGATATTGACCGCTTCTGGGCAATCTCAAACTATTGAAGGCGATGTATGCATTACGGCTAGTGACGCCATGGCAACATATCAACTGCCACCGCTATTAAAGAAGCTAGGTTCAATTGCACCAGGGATTCGTATTGAGGTTCAAGCTTCAAATGATATGAAAGACTTATTACGTCGAGAAGCCGATATTGCTATTCGTCATGTAGAGCCACAACAATCCGATCTGATAACAAAGTACATAAGAGATCAAACTGCTAATTTATATGCTTCGCCTTGTTACCTTGATGAATATGGACGTCCAGAATTTAAAAATGACTTACTAGATGCTGTATTCATAGGCCATGAAAGTCCAGAGCGTTCGGTTGCAATATATAACTCTTTTGGCCTACCTCTGTCCATATCAAATATTAAATATATCGTAAACAGTGGTACCGTCATCAATGAGATGATTAGCCAAGGACTAGGAATAGGAATTTTGGATAGCCATACAGCCGCACTTACAAATAATATCGAACAAGTCTTGAAATCATCTGTCTATTCACAGACCTACCCGGTTTGGCTAACCACTCACCGAGAATTACACACCAGTCAACGCATCAGAATTGTCTTTGATTTTCTAGCTGAGGAGTTAACAAAATAATTCCTGAGGGAATTTCTCTTTTACAACCTTATAACCCGGCCCCTAAAGTACGCATAATCAATGGGATCAGGCTCGATTGATTTATTGGTACGGTGTAACACAGCTTAGTAAAGCGTTAAACCAATGACCTCTTCTGGCACTAACCAGACTCCAGACTGTGACTTTTAAACGCTTATTTATTTTGCTAAGCTTTGAAAACTACTTCACTCAGGAAGCTGCCTTTATCAAAATAGTCTGTAAAAACCCATCATTCCTTGCCTGACGCTTATGTTCTACTTCAGCTTCTTATAATGGCTCTTGACCAATCCACCCTCAAAAACTTCTGTTGAACAGTGTTCAAACTTAATAGACAGGTCTTGTGGTGTAAAGAGTGGAATACCTTCACCCAAAATAATGGGAAGTTTTGAAATAATCAGCTCATCAATCAGGTTCTTTTTCAGAAAAGCTTGAATGGTCTGGCCGCCATCGATATAAAGCGTGTTATATCCTTGCCTATTAATCTTCTTAACGACCGCACTGATATCGCCAGTCACTATCTCAACTTGGTCTACTAAGACTGCAGGCACTTCCTTCAAGCTACGGCTTAAAACAAAAACTTTTTTTGTGTAAGGCCAAGGATCAAAAGCCGACACGATATCGAACGTCTTACGCCCCATAACCAAGGCATCAACCCTATCCATAAATTCATGATAGCCATAATCACTATCTGAAGGGTTAGGGAAAGTATTAAGCCACTCGAGCCCATCTTCTGGCGTTGCTATGTAGCCATCCAAGCTGATTGCAATATAAACACTGTTCATAACCCAGTCTCAAAATAGACAAAGAATTAATAGCGATTAAAAACGTGAGTTTCACCTGCTTTATCAAAAGCCAACACATCGTAGCCTTGTGGGGCCATGCCTTCTGGCTGCATACCTGGTGATTTTTGTGGCATACCCGGTGCAGTCAAACCTAAGATCGTCGGTTTTTCAGTCAATAAACGTTTAATGTCACTAGCAGGCACATGCCCTTCAATGACATAGCCATCGACAAACGCGGTGTGACAAGAAGCGAGCTGAGGCTGTAAACCTGCGTCTTGTTTAACCGTATTCATATCTTCACGGTTATGCGCCACAACTTTGAACCCTTCATTTTCCAAATGCGTTACCCATTTGCTGCAACAGCCACAGGTCGCTGATTTATAAACTGTGACTTCTGGCAAATCAGCCACTGCTAACGGAGCTACTGTCGACATCTTCATTTCTTGAGCTACTTGAGGCGGCTGTTTGATCTTAAAAAACAACACGCCAGCAGATGCAGACAAAATGATAATCGCCAACACCACATAGATAATGGTTGCGCCTCGTTGTTTTAACCCAGTTGCGTAATGTGCTTTCATTGCGATTCCTAATTTTAATATTGATGTTGGCGAGCCTAACAAAGGCCGCTATTATAGCTAATTAATGGACAATAAAGTGAGTACAATAATTCACACTGACTAACTGCCTAACATCATTTTATTGCTCAAAAGGACTTAATTCAAAGGCGCCAACCACAGAACACCGCCTAAGCTTGCCTGTTGTTCAAGATTCCAAATCGCTCTATCACTTAGATGTTGTGCAGGCCTTGCAGGGTTATATTTCAATGGACTTGGCAAAGTCGATGCCAATAAAGCGCTTTGCATCGGGCTCATCCGTTTGGCTGATTTCCCAAAATGATAAAGACTGGCGGACTCTATGCCAAAAACACCCCGCCCCCATTCGGCGACATTCAAATACACTTCTAATATGCGTTGCTTACCCCAAGTTAACTCAATTAAAAGGGTAAACCAGACTTCAAGCCCCTTACGAAACCAACTACGCCCCGTCCATAAATAAACATTACGCGCCACTTGCTGGCTAATCGTACTTGCTCCACGTAATTGACCATTGCCACTGCCAGCTGATTTCAATACACCAAAGATAGCCTTAAAATCAAAGCCGGAATGAATTGGGAAAAGTTGATCTTCAGACGTCACTACGGCCAATGCAGCTTGTTTAGGGATCTTCTCCCAAGTCAACCAACGTTGCTTTATTTCAAAATTATCACTGGTTGCTGCTAGCCAGCGGTCAGCCATTACCATGGTAATCGGCGGGTTAAGCCAACGAAATGGCAACACGATTAACAAGCTCAAGACAACAAAACCGAAAACGGCCCGTAAAGCT
>JABGUA010000063.1 GCA_018646825.1 Piscirickettsiaceae bacterium | reverse complement strand
TACTCGCGCCGACATAACTCATATAACAATGTTGCTGGGCTGACAATATCGCTTCTAAAAACAAATAACGATCATCATCGCGTCGAGACCGATCACCTTTTCTAAAATCATAAGACAATAAATCAAAGCCCTGCTTGGGCTGACGACGTCGGAAACTGTCATCGTTCATCCCAATCAAGCACACCACGGCAAATGGAATACTTCGCATCGGCACCATGCCACAAAACGTCACACCATGGCCCATAAACCGCTGTGCTAAGGGTGTCACATCATTATTGCCTTTCAGCCATTCACGCACCAAGCTAATCGGCATGGTTTGTTCAAACGTCGCCAATTCAGTACTTTCAACCAAACTATCTAAAGCTTGTGTAATCGATAATATATCGGCTTGATCGCGGGCATTATCATGTTGTGGTTTAAAAAATTGCGTTAATAAAGCCAATAAAGTCTGTTGCCACTGCTGCGCCGTATTCGATTGTTTTAAACGCTGACGCGCCCGATCCAACGCATCAACAAACGCACACAATTGCGCCATCGTCTGTGCCCGTTCACCCCGAATACCATCGACACCCGACTGGCCATCAAATAACCGCCACCCGCCATCATCATCCGACAACGGCAAGGCATAACCCAATAACAAGCGATCTAATCCTACCCGCCAGCTATTGGCCTCTGTGGCGGGTAAATCTAACACCGCTTTATCTTCTGCCGACAAGGCCCAACGAATATGCGTTTCACGGCACCACTGCCGTATCACCGTCACTGCTTGTTCATTCAAAGCAAACCGCTGCTGAATCGCTTCACAGTCTAATAAGGCAACAATACTTTCCACATCAAACCGAGACTCTGGCAACGCTAATAAACGATCAAACGCCGACAATACCGGACTCTGCTGCTGACCACTGGCACCTGAAATACCATAAGGAATAAATAAGCCTTTTGGCGCGGTGCCAAACACCGCATCAATCGCACCAGCATACACATCGACATCAGGCGTCATCACCACCACATCGGTCGGTGATAAATCAGGGTGACGTTCAAACAACGCCAATAACTGATCATGCAACACTTCCACTTCACGCATCGTGCTATGGCAAGCATGACATTGAATCGAATCATCGTCATCGGCAATCAATCGCTTATCGGCAGTCAAACTGGGATCAACTAGCTGAACAATATCACCCTGTAACTGACCTAATAAACTCGTACTGTCCGGCATCGAGAATAATGACTCTGACTCATGCTCACAGTGTTGTATCTGCTCAAAAAAATCTTGACCTTGCTTGCCTAAACTCGCTAATAACGGATGCCCTGACTCATTAACACCAGCATCTTCACCAAAGTCTAATGTTTGCTGGCCTTGCCGTTTAGGATCAACCAAATCGCCCCAATAACCTTCACTGGGTGATAAAAAGTACAAAGTGATATCGCAATGCCTTCCCATCAACTCATACAATTCTAAATACACCGGTGGCAAAGCCGACACACCGAAAATAGCTAACCGAGTAGGCAATCCCTCCGGTCTATCAGTACAAGACTGTAAATAGGCTTTCAGGCGTTCTAATAGATTCGCACGATGCATCGCTGATTGATCGACATCCGCCGTCAACCGCTGCCACAACATCGCCTGCCAATGCGGTAGCTTCGCTCCCGGTTGCTCCCAAGATTGCACCCAATCAGGTCGATACATTAAATATTGGTCAAAACTATCAGCAATACGATGGGCCAAACCAAAGCGCTTTACTACATCATCCTGCTCACCTAAATAACCAGCAATCGCTTCAAAACCATTTTGCCCAGCACACGTTGGCAACAGATCAAAAATTCGCCATGTCATCGCGTCTTTACTAAACGCAGACTCTTTCGGAATATCAGGCAACACACGACGAAATAAAGCCCAGAGATAGGCCGAAGGATAAGGAAAATCAATATGACTGGCAATCGAATGATTTTGGGCTAAATAGAGTGACAACCAACGTGACAACTCATTACTCTGGACAATAATGGTTTCAGCTTCTAAAGGCGGCAATGGTGCTGATTTCTGCTGTGCTGTTAGCGTCGCCGCCAGTTGCAACATATCATTACTGTAGACCACTTTAAGCATCTATATTATTGTCCGTACTTGAGGTTTGAATGACTTAAAACTATACCGAACTTAACTATAAATGTATTAATGATCACTAATCGCCTTATTTAACGATAAGAAAAGCGAAAATAAAAATTAATAAATCAATCCAATCCATAAGTGTTCAAGTCATTACTCATGACCATGACCAACCCCATAATTAATACCATCACTATCAATATCTTTACCTGGTGAATTAGAAATGAACGGACAAATAGCCGTGACTAATAGTGACCCCGGTGCTCAATTTACCGTTACGTTTATGAATCAGAACTAAACGGTTGAACTAAAATTATTTTTTAATTCTAACCAACTGCAAACTCATTAAATCATTGCCCTTCATCAAAGTGTTGTCATCAATAATTTTCCAGATATCTTCTTCATTAACTGAACTCTTAAAGACAAGGTACCTGTCACTACCAGACTCACGAACAAAGATTTCTTCAAACTCAGTTCGGTTTCCTTCACTGTCGATATAGTTTTTTCCTATGACAAATTTCTGAGAGCCTGCAACCTCAGCAAAGATATCCATCAACTCAATAGATGAGCCAGCCTCGCTTTCATATTCCCCTTCAAAGCCATGACTACAGGCCGATAGTGTCGCCATTAGTACCAATATTGAAACCAATTTAAGCCATGCCATGAAATACGCTCCTAATCTAATACAAGTAAATGATAATTTAAGCTAAATAAGACGGCTAATCAATCCCATTAATTTCAGAATAATTAAGGTTCAAACGCTACTTGGTCTTAGTCACACCCAATAATTTCAATATCTTTTTTTCATAAATCGGCTCAGACGAGCCCGTTTTAACTTTATATAAAAAGTATTTCTCATAGGCTACCTTTGCCCATTTCACCCATTTGCCTTTTTTCATCCACGCCGTGTTACGTGGTGGAATTTGTGGCATCGCTACGAAGGCCGCACCTGTCTCTCCCATGTCCGCCAGACAAATCGCATTCCAAGTCGCAATCTTCTCTGGCGTTTTACCCTCGATACAGGCATGAATGTTCTGTACAGCAGCTGATGCCATGCTTTCAATCATATAACCGGTTTTAGGCGCACCCACGGGCACAGGTGTTTGATCGAGTGGTGGGATAGCAATACAGACGCCAACACCATAAATATTTGGATAAGTCGGGTTACGTTGCAAATTATCGACTTTCAAGAAACCGCGCGCGTTAACTACATCTTCGCCTAAGTTAGCGACACAATCGACACCTTTAAAGGCAGGTAACAACATCGAATAATCAAAAGCCAAGTCATGCTGCTTAATCACATCACCTTGATCATTAACCTGTTCGACCTGCATAGCGCCTTCTGTAATGTCAGTCACTTTCGCGTTGGTTATCCACTGAATATCATGTTGCCTAAATTCAGACTCTAATAAACCCTTTGAATCGCCCACACCACCCATCCCAAGATGCCCGATATAGGGTTCTGCTGTCACGAAAGTCATGGGGACCTGGTCCCGTATTTTCGCTTGACGCAAGATATGACTCAACATCAAAACATATTCATAGGCTGGGCCAAAACATGAAGCGCCTTGCACAGCACCAACGACAATCGGTCCTGGATTTCGCATAAAGATTTGCCAAGCCTGTTGGGCTTTTTCTGCATGATCTAAGGTACAAATAGATTGGGTATACCCTTCTGGCCCAAGACCTTCAATCTCATCAAAAGCCAATTTTGGCCCCGTCGCGACAATTAAATAGTCATAATCTAGGACTTGGCTGTCACCCAGTTTGACTTGGTTTTTTTCTGCTAATATCTCATCAACACCTGCAGATGAGAACACAATGTTTTTCGCATTCAGGTAAGGCCCAATCTCGAAACTGGTCTGAGATTTATCTCTATATCCCGTCGCAACCCATGGGTTACTTGGTACAAAATGAAATAATGGCGTGTTGGAAACAACGGTGACCTGATGACTTTCGTCTAGAACAGCACGCATTTCATAGGCAGCCGGCAATCCACCGATACTCGCGCCTATGGTAATAATATGTGCCATAACCTACCTAAAAAAGGCTAATGAACTGTGCCAGAATCAAAAATTGTACCTGCGCCTGCATGAGCAAAGATCAAAGCCACATCGGCTTTATCGAAGTAATAATGTTCATTACAGAATTCACAAGCCACTTCGATTTTCTCTTGCTCTTCAACCAAGGCCATCGCATCCTGTTGGCCTAATAAATTGATGGTGTTCGCCACCCTCTCACGAGAGCAGCTACAAGCAAAGCTCAATATCGTTGTCGTCAATAAACGGCACATTTCTTCATGAAATAAACGATGTAACAATGTCCCAGCACCCAATGTCGTCAATTCATCCTGACTCACTGTTGAGGCTAAATGACTAATCCGTACCCAAGCCTCTTCTTCATCTTCAGTTGATCGCTCGGCATGCGGTAATTGCTGCAGTAATAAACCTGCTGCCATATCAGCATTAGCGGATAGCCAAACGCGTGTTTCCAACTGCTCAGATTGTCTGAAATAGGTCTCTAACAACCCAGAT
>JABGUA010000097.1 GCA_018646825.1 Piscirickettsiaceae bacterium | reverse complement strand
TTTTGTGCGGCTTTATCACCATGTTTAACAAGTAATTCTTGCATACGCTCAATTTCAACAATGTCGGTTCCGATGCCAAAAATCATCCGCGAGCAACTCGCATTAACTCTTTCATCTCACGAACTGCTGTCTTTAAGCCCGTGAAGACAGAACGGGCAATAATGGCATGGCCAATATTTAATTCAACAATGTCAGGAAGTTTAGCAATGGCGGTTGTATTGTGATAATTCAACCCATGTCCCGCATTGATTTTCAAACCCGCCTGTTTTGCATACTCAACCGCTTTTGCAATAACTTTTAGTTCATATTGTGCCGCTTCATGTGAAGGGGCGTCAGCGTAGGCGCCGGTATGTAATTCAATGACTGGCACACCGCAGGCAACGGCTGCATCAATTTGAGCAAAATCAGGGTCGATAAATAACGATACCGCAATATTGGCATCAGCTAAGCGCTGGCAAGCTGGTTTCATCTTACTCATTTGACTTATAACATCAAGTCCACCTTCTGTCGTTAACTCTTGCCTGCGTTCAGGGACTAAGCAACAATCATTGGGCTTATATTTCTCAGCAATAGCCAACATTTCATCTGTGACGGCCATTTCTAAATTCATTTTAGTTTGCAAGATATCCGATAGCATCATGACATCGCGTTCTTGAATATGACGCCGATCTTCGCGTAAATGAATGGTAATGCCGTCGGCTCCGGCCTGCTCTGATTCAATCGCTGCTTGTACAGGGTCAGGATATAAAGTGCCCCTAGCCTGCCTCAGTGTCGCAATATGATCTATGTTGACGCCTAATTGAATTGTCATATCTTTGCTGTACCTTGTCTCTGTTAATTCAGTGCCGTTGTATATGTCTGGCTAAACAATTCTCGACTGCGTAAAGGCTTACCAGCCAAATAAAAATGCATCACCATCCGCATCAATTGTTTTATTTCTTTCAAACTGGTTTGGTCAAAACCTTGTTCATTAATGAGGTGTTGTATACTTCTACCTGATATTCGGTTGTGTTTCTGTCCTACTTTCCAACGGTGCAAGCCCCTATCAGCAACATAATAATAGTCTTGTTCTGCTGTTATATTATCACCCGTTTCTACTTCTTGTTCTAAGACGAGCCCATATCCTAGGTGACTAAGTAAGTGCTTTTCAAATAAGCGCAAGGTAATTTCATTATTTTTGGCCAATTGTAGGCCTATCAATGCTTCCCGATAAGACTGAAATAGCGATGGCTCAGCCTCACCTAATGGCAAAAGTTTGACCATTAACTCATTAATATACAAACCGCATAATGCTGACTCTGCTTGTAATAAATAAGCTGGGCCATCGGGTTCTGCTGTACTCAATACTTGCAAATCGCTACGACCGAACCAAGATATCAATAATGGCTGATAAAGCTGAAGCAGGCCTGCTTGGCTGCGTTTTTTTTGTCGAACACCTTTTGCAAGTAAACTAATTCGGCCGTGGTCTTGGCTATATATTTCAAGTAATACACTACTTTCTCTATAGGGTCGTTGATGCAAAATAAAAGCTGGGTTGAAATCCACATTCACACCATTTCTCGCTATAGCTCGTCGTTATACCCAAGATTTTTAAGCATGCGCTCATTATCTGACCAGCCATCACGCACTTTAACCCACAGCTCCAAAAACACTTTGCTGTCGAATAAACTTTCCATTTCAATCCGCGCTTCTCGGCCGATGGATTTCAATAGTTCACCTTTTTTGCCAATTACAATCGATTTCTGTCCATCCCGCTCAACGTAAATGATAGCGCCGATTCGCAATAGCTTATCTTCTTGTTTGTATTGCTCTATTTCAACGGTCAATGAGTAAGGTAATTCCTGACCTAAATGTCTAAACAGCTTCTCGCGAACTAACTCAGCAGCCAAAAAACGAGAACTTCTATCTGTGAACTGATCTTCAGGGAAGATCAGTTCACCCTCAGGCATAAACCGTTTTATTTCTATTTCCAACTCATCTACGTTGGTGCCTTTCCGTGCGGATATAGGTAACACTTTAGCAAAGTCATACTCTTTGGCTATATTTTCAATATGTGGCAGTAACGTGTCTTTGTCTGACAGTTTGTCCACTTTATTAAGTACCAATATTACTGGACACGTAGCATTACTTTTCAGCCTCTCTAATACATGTTTATCTTCATCGGTCCAGTTCAAACCATCCACAACAAATAAAATGACATCCACATCATCAATCGAAGAAGCCGCTGCACGATTGAGGTAGCGGTTCATCGCGCGCTTACCATCAATATGTAAGCCGGGGGTATCAACATAAATTAATTGGCACCCTTCTTCCGTTTTTATCCCCAAAATACGATGTCTTGTCGTTTGAGGTCTACGCGACGTAATGCAGAGTTTCTGTCCAAGTACACGGTTGATTAATGTTGACTTACCGACATTAGGTCGACCGATAATGGCGACATAACCTGATTTAACGGGTGTTTCTATCATGATTGCTCTGCTAATAATATGAGTGCACGCTCAGCTGACTTTTGTTCTGCCTTACGATGACTCGCGCCTTGTGCAATCACCACTTTATCTAGTAATGCGATTTGGCATGAAGCCTCAAATTGAGGTGGTTTATTCAGTGCTTGTTTAAGTTCTTTGACGCTATAAATTGGTAATGCTTGCTGGCGGCTTTGTAATAATTCTTGCAGTCGTGTTTTCGGATCCTTGATTACTTCATCAACATCAATGCTTTCTAATCGTTCTTTATATAGTCTTAATATCAACGCTTTCACATCACTAATATCACTGTCTAATAGAACAGCGCCAAATATCGCCTCAACGGTATCTGCTAGAATTGATTCACGCCGAAAACCACCACTTTTTAATTCACCAGGCCCTAAAATAAGCACCTCGCCAAGTTGTAATTCTCGCCCTATTTCGGCCAACGTCACACCTTTAACCAATGACGATCGGAGTCGACTTAACTT
>JABGUA010000233.1 GCA_018646825.1 Piscirickettsiaceae bacterium | reverse complement strand
TTAATAAAATGATGAGAAAAAAATGACAGAGTCCGTAGATCAAGCAGCATTACAACGTGCAGCCGGCATGGTACTGGAACAAGCTAAGCGACAAGGGGCGACAGCTTCTGAAGCGGGCGTTAGCCACAGTACTGGATTATCCGTCAACGTCCGACATGGCGATGTCGAAACATTAGAATACAACAATGACACGAGTTTGGGCCTAACCGTCTATTTTGGTGATAGTAAAGCATCAGCCAGCACATCTGATTTATCAGAACAAGCCATTAAAGATGCCGTTACAGCAGC
This sequence comes from Piscirickettsiaceae bacterium, assembly GCA_018646825.1. Classification (GTDB taxonomy): domain Bacteria; phylum Pseudomonadota; class Gammaproteobacteria; order Nitrosococcales; family Methylophagaceae. Next base: position 21,416 of record JABGUA010000233.1, on the reverse strand, counting down.
CTGCGGTATTGCAAAACATACTGAAGCCGATGAGAGCGCAGGTTTGGCAGATAAAGCCTTAATGGCAAGGGACTTTCCAGATTTGTCCACTTATCATCCTTGGGGGGTAACTGCTGAGGAAGCGATTGAATTAGCAACGGAGTGTGAGCAAGCTGGTTTTGATGTTGATGCAAGAATTAGCAACTCTGAAGGCGGTAGTGTCTCTAGTCATCAAGGTGAGCGCATTTATGCTAATAGCCATGGTTTTATGGGGACTAGCACTGGGACACGCCATAGTGTGTCATGTACTTTAATCAGTGAAGATAGCAAAGGCATGCAACGGGATTATTGGTATGACTTAGCTCGGGATGCCAAAGACTTAGCCTCAGCCAAAAGTATCGGACAACGTGCAGCGGAAAACACGCTAAGCCGTTTAAATCCCCAAACAGTGGCAACAGGAAATTACCCGGTGGTTTTTGCTGCAGATATTGCGCCTTCATTATTCGGCCAATTTATTTCAGCCATTCGTGGCGGCGCTTTATATCGCCAATCCTCTTTTTTGATTGACCATTTAGGCAAGCAAATTTTCCCGGAATTTATGCACATTCATGAGCAACCTCATTTGATTAAAGGGTTAGGTAGTGCAACGTTTGATAGTGAGGGGGTGGCAACAACCCCACGCGACATTATACGCGGTGGTGTACTACAAGGTTATGTTTTGGATAGTTATTCAGCCCGAAAGTTAAACATGACGACAACAGGTAATGCTGGCGGTGTTCATAATTTAACAGTTGAACATAGCGATATGAGTTTCGAGACGATGCTCAAGCAAATGGGCACGGGAGTGTTGGTCACTGAAACGATGGGTATGGGTGTGAATATCGTGACCGGAGACTATTCGCAAGGTGCTGCCGGTTTTTGGGTAGAAGATGGTGAGATACAACATGCGGTTGATGAATTTACCATTGCCGGTAATCTTCGTGACATGTTTATGGGTATTCAAGCGGTAGCGGATAATATTGAAACCAGAGGCAGCACTAGAACGGGTGCGGTTTGGCTAGAAAATATGATGGTAGCGAGCTAATAGTTGAGCTAAATTAGCGTTTTGCTTTATAGACAGCCTCAATAATAGGTGTAATATCCGTCAAATCGCCCACTGCAAACAAACTATGTAACACGTCTTTGATACGGCGAATATGGTGGGGGCTATGTCGACGTAAACGAGAGAGTTGTTGCTCTAAGTCTGGTTCTTGTTCAATTGACACATTTTTAACTGCGATCAAATCGCAATGGAAAAAACGGTATTCTTTTTGTAATAAAGCGCGATTAATAAAAACGCTCTTTTTTTCAGGTGATAACAAATCGAGATCAGTTTTGACATGCCACTGGGCTGATTTATCTTGGTAACAATACAGACCAAAATCAGTAACAGGTGTGAAATTGTCTAAAGAGACACGAATTAATTCAGACATATCAGCAGCCAGTGTGCTTAATGTTCGCCATAAGTCAGCGAATACGTCAGCTTGATTTGCATCCGTGTTTGCAATGGCCTGCATAATCCGTTTCTTTTCCTTATCTAAGCCAAGGTAAAAAGGCAAGTTAGGCATTGCATGCGTGAGTTGGCTACCCAATAGCTTGGATTCTTGGATCACAAAGCGACCCCGGTTATCTAATGCCAACTGAGAACTATTTTCAGCAATCGTTTTTGCAAAGAATTGATTCAATTTTTCACCACAAGCGAGGATATTCCGCTCTAAACCAAGCGACGTGACACCCTCCCAATATTGGACACGCCGCACAATGAAAGGCACATCATTTAACTTTATTTTCTTCGTTTTATTTTGCCAACGAATAAAATTAAGTCGAATTAGTGTGCCAAGGCTTACTGGGAAATGGCCCGATATTTCAAGTGAAAGTCCTGTCTCGGAAACGTCATTAGTTGAGAGGGTGAGATGTTCATTCATGAGATAGAGTGAGACATCAGTATTAATTAGAAAGCGTTGCTTTTTACGTGCTATATGATGATGTAAAGGCTTGGGTTTGGGCAAGCGAGTAGATAATACATGCTTATTGGTCAGTATCGACAAGTTCGAGGCAGAATCAGTCATCAATAGCGGGAGAAGGCGACAGCTATGACTAATGTCAGATAAAGTCATTAGTTGATTAATACTAGCGAGCCGGACTTTAAGACTATTTGTCTGAGCTTCATTAAGCTCGAAGAGGTGGTTAAATTGTTGTTCAAAATCTTTGTTGGCAAAGGATAAAGCATGACTTTGCAATAATAAAACTTGCTCGAAAGGGTGTGATAGGGCCAAAGCAATATGCGCTTGATCTTCGCAAGGGATAATGAGACTACTCGCGATATCATTTTCAAGCGAAATAACAGCCAAATAGTCACGTTGTTCGGTTATCACCTACTGAATAGGCAGTAGCGATAAGTTGAGGTTACCTTTAGCATCAAGAAAATGGGTAAGAATTTTTTCAGATTCTGGGTTTAAGTGGATAGCTTTAATAGGATCGGGGAAATTGAGCTTACTCAACCAAATCAAGGGCTTTTTAGTTGTTTGATGATATAGGCGAAGGTAAAATTCGTGAGCAATATTAAGTAACTCATGCTCTATATCTAAACGGCTTAAGCTTAGATGCTGTGTCGTCCAGACCCGAAACCAATCTGTGACAGCAGCAGTATCATCGACCCGTTTTAAAATGACGTGTGTGTTAAGCGCATCATGCTCAATTTTGATGATTTCATGTGGTATTTTTACCAGAAAATCAGGATCAGATGCAAAAACTAAGTCTGTAAAGCTAACAAAAACAATATCATGTTGCCTTAGCGTGTACGCTCGTTTTGTAACTGCACGAAGCGCCGTATTAGAAACATCGACAGTCGTAGCATGATACATAATATCATTGAGCTGTATCTCAAGCTCCATCGTGTACATGATACGCAAATCATCACGTTGAAAAATTTTCTCAAAATGTAGGAGCTGAACCTGCTCACTATCACGATTGAGTGTATCTTGAGTTCTTTTAACGGGCGGCAAATTTTCATCGGTTTTCGATAAAGTTTTAATCGCTTTTAAAACCAACTCATAGACGCCGATAGTATAGCGACCATCGAATCGTTCTATTAATCGTTTAGCTAATAAATAACCGCGGTCATCAAGGTAATGTGTGACACCACCAAATTCATAAGGCTGGCATTCGCCGATAACTTTATGACGTAGATCAATAGCTAAGCTAGAAGGCTTGCTCATTCTCAAGCGTTCTTGCTGTTGTAAGAATGCTTTATTCTTTGCTATGCGATCACTGAGTTCAGCCATAAGTTACTGTGTTTGCGCTTCTTGTGGTGTCTTAGCTCGAATACTCAAAGCATGAATCTTTTGTTTCATTAATACGGCTGCAGCATCATAGACTAAACGGTGTCGTTTGAGCAGTGATAAGCCTTCAAATTGTTTACTGACAATTGTTACGGTGTAATGACCTCCACCGGTATTTCCGGCATGGCCAGCATGAAGAGCACTGTCGTCTTGAATAGTAAGATGACTGGGAGAAAGCGGGTCTAAAGCGGCTTCTAATTGTTCAATAGTTGTCATGGTAAAACTTTTTTAAAGGGTTTAACGGTGACCTTGGCATAGGCCCCTATCGTGAGATAAGGATCTGCATTTGCCCATGTTTGTGCCGAAACTAGGTCGCTAAATTCAGCAATAACTAGACTACCGGTAAAGCCAGCATCACCGGGTGCATCATTATCAATAGCGGGGTGTGGTCCTGCCAAAATTAAACGACCCTCAGCCTGTAAAGCGTGTAGCCGGGCAAGATGATCTGGCCTAGCGGTCTGTCTTAGGGGCAAGCTATCAGCAACATCTTCACTGATAATGGCATATAACATTAAGTTCGCTCCTCGTTTTGTTCTGTAGGTTCGATAATATGTCTACTTAAGTAGAAAGATTGGCCAATAATGAAAACGATGGTTAAACCCAATAAGCCAAACAATTTGAAGTTAACCCAAGTTGCTTCATCAAAATTAAAGGCAACGTAAATATTTGCGATACCTGACAAGATAAAGAATAAAATCCAAGCGACATTAAGTCGCGACCAGACAGCATCGGGTAGCTGTAGATGCTCCGACATCATTCTTTCCAATAAAGATTGACTAGCAAATAACTGTGCGCCAAGGAAGCCAGCTGCAAATAACCAGTTTACGACTGTGGGTTTCCACATAATAAAATTAGGATCTTGAAGCCAAAGTGTCGCGCCACCCAACACCACAACCAAAACAAGTGTAATGAGATGTGACTTTTCCAGTTTGCCATGCATAAACCAAGAATAGGCATTTTGAACAAGTGTCGCGACGATCATAACGGCTGTCGCCACATAAATACCTTTTATATCATATTCTTGGCCATCAAAGTGGTATATGCCACCCCCTAATTTATAAGCAATAAAGAATAAGACGATAGGTAAAAAGTCGAAAAATAATTTCATGATATCCATTATCAATACAATGTCAGAGGCTATTCTAACGTAAAATAACTACTATGACTTGTTATGACTTACATTGTCATTCGGTGGCATCGGATGGCAGCTTATCTCCTGAAAGCTTGATTGCAAGAGCGATTGAGCAGGGTGTTGATGTACTGGCTTTGACTGATCATGACGGCACGGAGGGCATAGAACAAGCCCAAAAAGCAGCAGAAAATACAGCGTTGTCGCTTATTCAAGGTGTCGAAATATCAGTGACATGGGGTAGCAATACGATCCACGTCATTGGTTTGAATATCGATAAAAACAATACTGAATTAGAACAAGGGTTAAAGCAAATACGGCAGTACCGTCAACAGCGTGCTGTTAAAATTGCAGAGCGACTGGAAAAGTCTGGGATAACTGGGGCTTACGAAGGTGCAAGTCAATACGCATCACCGGTTATGTTAGGGCGTGTCCATTTTGCTAAGTTTTTAGTCGAAGCCGGCCATGCTAAGAGCATTAACGCAGTTTTTAAACGCTTTTTAGTGAGAAATAAGCCAGGATACGTCACGGGAGAATGGGCCAGTTTAGAACAGGCTGTCACATGGATTACCCAAGCCGGCGGTCAAGCGGTCATTGCTCATCCGGCACGCTATAAAATGACTGCAACAAAACTTAAACGTTTAATAACCGAGTTTAAAAGTTTGGGTGGAGAAGGAATTGAAGTGGTCTCTGGCCGGCAGCATCCGGAAGAAATCAAAACGTTGGCTAAGTTAGCTAATGAATTTGGTTTATTAGCTTCACGAGGTTCAGATTTTCATTCGCCAGACAATGCTTGGGTAGAACTGGGCCGCATTCCTGACTTACCAAAAGAGGTCACACCAATATGGCAAACTTGGTAAGGCCTTGTTAATAAAATAATTTACCAATATTTTTAAGCTTGTGTATCATGCAGTGTTCACTTTGAACGACAACAGACAAATCAGCGTATGAGCCAACGTTTTCATATTCACCCAGATAATCCGCAAAAGCGGCTAATTAATCAAGCATGCGACATTATAAGGCGTGGTGGATTGGTGGTATATCCAACTGATTCAGGTTATGCCTTAGGCTGTCAGATTGGCGATAAAAACGCGATGGATAAAATTCGTCGGCTGCGTCAGCTGGATGACGACCACAATTTCACTTTAGTGTGCCGCGATTTATCTGAAATCTCCCTTTACGCCAAAGTTAATAATGCTGTTTTTAGAAGCATTAAAGCGAACACACCAGGGGCCTATACCTTTGTGTTGCCTGCGACAAAGGAGGTGCCACGGAGGCTGCAGCACCCTAAGCGAAAAACCATTGGTTTAAGGATTCCTGATAATAAAATTGCTTTAGCGTTATTAGAAGAACTTAATGAACCACTCATGAGTTCGACTTTGATTTTGCCGGGTGAATCAATGCCTATGACTGATGTCGACGACATCGTTGATCAAATAGGGAAACAAGTAGACTTAATATTGGATGCTGAGTTTTGTGGCAGTGAACCGACAACCGTCATTGAGTTTATTGATGATATGCCCGAAATAATGCGTGTTGGTCTTGGTGACCCAAGTCCATTTGAAATCGAATAATGTCATGGTCTGTGCTTGCTTTTATTCTAGCCACGCTGTTTGCGTTGCTACTCTATTTAAGCCATCGCGCAGCACGAGTTGATTGGCAACGTAAAGGCATCAACTGGATTGATGGTTTAGTTCGTTTACTTTGTAAGCATGTCCATCACCTTGATGATAGCCAACAAATTCCATTACCTGCGACAGGGCCAGCCATTGTCGTTGCAAATCATGTGTCCGGCCTAGATCCTTTTTTATTAATAAGTGCCTGTCGACGTCCATTGCGCTTCTTAATTGCAAGAGAGGAATACGAACGGCCGGGCTTACATTGGTTATTCAAAGCATCAGGTTGTATCCCCGTGGATCGAGCTGGCAGACCTGAAAAGGCGCTGCGGCAAGCATTGCGTGCATTAGAACAGGGTGAGGTCATCGCTTTATTTCCCCATGGAAAAATTCATTTGGACAGTGACCCACCGCTTAAAATAAAAGGCGGAGTAGCGCGATTGGCTATTTGGTCCCAAGCAGCTATTTATCCGGTGAGAATAGCAGGCGTAAAAGGCGAAGGCCAAGTGGCATTTGCCCCTTTTATGCCAGGGAAAGTGAAGCTCACAATGCATCAACCGCTGAGGTGTGATGTAGCAGATATGAAGCTTTGCCTAGCTGAAATAACCGAGGCAATTTCAGCGGGCACTGCAAACAGGACTTGATTTTCAGTTTTACTCCCCCATTTCTAAATCACATACTTTTTATAGGGGAAGTTGAGAATGCAAGCGGATAAATTAACCAGCAAATTTCAAGAAGCCCTGAGCGATGCACAAAGCATGGCCTTAGGACGCGATCATCAATTTATAGAGCCAGCCCATTTAATGTTGGCATTGATTGAGCAGCAAGCGGGAACGGTTAAACCACTATTAATGCAGACTGGCGTTAATATTGCGGCTTATCGAACTGAGATGGAAGGCCAAATAGGGCGTTTCGCACAAGTTGAAGGTGACACTGGCGATAATCATATTTCACAAGATTTGACCCGCTTATTTAATCAAGTCGATAAGCTGATGCAAAAGCGTAAAGATCAGTACGCTTCAAGTGAATTATTTGTCTTAGCTGTGATTGAGGATAAGAATCAAGCAGGCGAAAGTTTACGCAAAAATGGGGGTAATAAAAAAGCGATTGAATCAGCAATAGAGAAAATCAGAGGTGGAGAAAACGTGACAGATCAAAATGCCGAAGAACAGCGACAAGCATTAGAAAAATATACCATCGATCTGACTGATTTTGCTGAAAGAGGCAAGTTGGATCCAGTGATTGGTCGCGATGATGAAATCCGTCGCACAATCCAAGTATTGCAACGCCGCACTAAAAATAACCCAGTACTGATTGGAGAGCCAGGTGTCGGTAAAACAGCCATCGCTGAAGGGTTAGCACAACGCATTATTAATGGCGAAGTACCCGAAAGCATGAAGCACAAGCGGCTATTGTCACTCGATATGGGGGCTTTGATTGCTGGTGCTAAATTTCGTGGTGAATTTGAAGAACGCTTAAAGGCCGTTTTAAAAGACTTGTCGAAGCAAGAAGGTCAAATTATTTTATTCATCGATGAAATTCATACTATGGTCGGTGCCGGTAAGGCCGAGGGTGCCATGGATGCCGGTAATATGTTGAAGCCAGCCTTGGCACGTGGTGAACTCCATTGTATTGGTGCCACGACACTAGATGAATATCGCCAATATGTTGAAAAAGATGCGGCATTGGAACGCCGTTTCCAAAAGGTCTTGGTCGGTGAACCCAGTGTTGAAGATACCATCGCGATTTTGAGAGGACTAAGTGAGCGCTACGAAGTGCACCATAATGTCGATATTACCGATCCTGCGATTGTTGCTGCGGCCACCTTATCGCATCGTTACATCAGCGATCGCAAGTTACCAGATAAAGCCATTGATTTAATTGATGAAGCGGCCAGTCGTATTCGAATGGAAATGGACTCGAAACCCGAGTCGATGGATCGAATGGACCGCCGTCTAATCCAATTAAAAATTGAACAAATAGCATTGCAAAAAGAAAGTGATGACGCCTCCAAAAAACGGCTCCAAATATTAGAAGCTGAAATTACAACGCTAGAGCGGGATCTTGCCGATTTAGAAGAAGTATGGAAATCAGAAAAATCAATGATGCATGGCAGTCAAGACACTAAAGATCGCTTAGAAAAAGCCAGAATGGATCTTGAAATTGCAACACGTAACAATAATCTCGACAAAATGTCAGAGCTACGGTTCGGCATTATTCCAGAGTTAGAGAAACAACGCGATTTAGCCGACAAAGCCGAAACACAAGATTTCACCTTATTACGAAACAAAGTAGGTGAAGAGGAAATTGCAGAAGTCGTTTCCAAGTGGACAGGGATTCCGGTCTCCAAAATGTTAGAAGGAGAACGGGATAAACTACTGAAAATGGATGAAGCATTACATCAGCGCGTGATAGGTCAAGAAGAAGCAGTTAACTCAGTTTCTAACGCCATCAGGCGTTCGCGTGCGGGTTTATCTGATCCCAATAAACCCAATGGCTCTTTTCTGTTTTTAGGACCAACAGGCGTGGGTAAAACCGAGTTATGTAAAGCCTTAGCGACATTCTTATTCGATACCGAAGATGCGATGGTACGGATAGACATGTCTGAATTTATGGAAAAACATAGTGTCGCGCGATTGGTGGGTGCACCGCCAGGATACGTCGGTTATGAAGAAGGTGGTTATTTAACTGAAGCTGTACGCAGAAAACCCTATTCTGTCATCTTGTTAGATGAAGTTGAAAAAGCCCATCCCGATGTCTTTAATATCTTATTACAAGTACTGGACGACGGGCGGTTAACCGATGGCCAAGGCAGGACAGTTGACTTTAGAAACACCGTCATCGTGATGACATCGAACTTAGGTTCGAACGTGATCCAAGAGTTGTCTGGAGAAGAGCACTATGATCAGATGAAATCTGCGGTTATGGAAATCGTTGGTCAACATTTTAGACCGGAATTTATTAATCGCGTTGACGATGTGGTTGTATTTCATCCGCTACAGCGTGAGCAAATCCATGAGATTGCTAAAATTCAATTAGGCCATTTAAAACAGCGTTTATTAGAACACGATATGGGCTTTGAAATTAGCGATGCGGCATTAGATTTAATAGCCGAGGCTGGATTTGACCCTGTCTATGGCGCGAGGCCACTCAAGCGGGTTATTCAACAACAATTGGAAAATAGCTTGGCGCAAGACTTATTATCAGGCCAGTTCAAAGCAGGGGATAAGATTCAAGTGGATGTACAAGACGAGAAGCTGACATTTAAGGTATAAACAGTGAGGTCTGGAGGGGGAAGGTGAGTTAATTAACTTGCAAAAATTCCTCTTCCAGTTCTTCGGTGCTCAGTCCCCATTCTTTGGCATAATCACTCTCTGGCCTCGGTCTCCCAACATGATATCCTTGTGCATGGTCAACACCAAATTCTTTTAATAAATCTAAGATGTCGGCATTTTCGACGAACTCTGCCGTTGTCTTTTTACCCATACCTTTAGCGACATCGATTAAGGCTTTTACAAATAATTGGTCATCAGCATTTTTATCCAAGTCCTTAATGAAAATGCCATCAATTTTAATAATATCAACTGGCAGTTCTCGAATATAACTGAATGATGAAAAGCCAACACCAAAGTCATCAAGTGCAAATTGGCAGCCGAGTGATTTAATGGCGACCATCATTTTCTTTGCTTGCTGTAAGTTCGATACTGCAGCAGTTTCAGTGATTTCAAAGATTAAACCTTCAGGGCGAACCCCAGAGCGTTTAATAAATTGTTTAAGCATGGGGATAAGCAAAGGGTCATCCGCAATGGCGCCTGAGAGATTGATCGAGAAAGTAATATCCATGCCTATTTTTTGTAACTCCGCAAGCTTATTGATTGCCCGTTGCATAACATAGTGGTCGATGCGGTTAATCAGTCCTGCTTGCTCTGCAATTTCAATAAATTTGCCCGGCATAGTTAATTCGCCATTGTCGGGGTTACGCATCCGAATTAACACTTCATAATGTTTCACTTTGGCAGATTTAATATCCAAAATGGGTTGGAAGTGCAAAACAAAGTTACTTTGCTGCAACGCACTTTCAATTTCATGTTTCCAGTAAACTCGGGTTTGCAGTTGTGCTTGGGTATTATCTTCAACTGAAAAGGTATGATAAGTACCTTTGCCATCGGCTTTCGCTTTATACATAGCTAAATCTGCAAAGCCCATCAATTCGTGAATACTGGCATCGTGTAATGGGTAATTCACAATACCAATACTCGTTGAGACCTTATGTTGTACTTGACCGTATTTCAGTTGAATCTGTTCTAGTTCTTTAATGATTTTTTTGGCTAAGATGGCGGCTCCACTAGCATCACTCTCGGGTAGTAAAATAGCAAACTCATCGCCACCTAAGCGTGCGACCAAATCAGTGAAACGTGTCACGCGTATCAAAGTATTAGCGACTAATTGGAGCAGCTCATCTCCTGCTTGGTGACCACTAGTATCGTTAATGTCTTTGAACTGATCTAGATCAAGAAATAATAATGTGTTTTTGTGATTGTAGCGGATGGCTGTACGTAATGATTTCTCAAATTCTTCAGTGAATTTTCTGCGGTTACAAAGGTCAGTGAGTGGATCATGTTCCGCCATCCAAATGACACGTTTGTCAGCGGCTTTCTTTTCCGTCATATCTAGGCCGACACAGAGAACCGCATTAGTGTCATTGCCGATAGCGATCGGGGAATGTAACCATGAAACCTGCTTGATGTTACCCATCGCATCAATGAGTTCTGCTTCTTGCTGAGCAATGGGCATATTACCGGCTAATAATTCAATAAAGAGGCTTTTTGCTTCAGTCCAGTTGCCTGAAGGGAACATGCGAGCCGCATTATCACCGATCAAATCAACCTCATTAAGCCCCATAATATCTTCAGCATGATGATTGAATAAGGTGATTTTAAATTGATTGTCGACAGTGAGAATAATGAGCTGTGCAGTATCGACGAGGTTCTTGGCAAAATCACGTTCGGCCTCAAGCTCGATATTTTTAGTGCTAAGAGAACGCGAGCGTTCAGCCATATCAGCATCTAGTTTTTCTAGTAAATTGGCCAATTGAAAAGAGGCGTACTGCAAGTGGTTTATTTCATGGTATTCAGAAGCATTTGAAATGTGCTGAAAAGTCGCCTTAGCTTCATCATATTTTTTAGATGATAATAAGGGCAAAGTACTGGTAATTAAAGATAAGTTCTCAAGTGGTCCAGATAACTCGACATAAGTCCTAATCGAAAATAACAGGGCAAAAAACAATAATAAACCAACAGCCAAGCTATGGTATAAGATCAATTCAATCTTAGGAATATCAATATCGAAAGTTTGGGAATAAATAGCATAAGCGGAGGTGGAAACAGCAATTAATCCGGCAATCATAATGCTGGTAAAAGTATTAACCGCTGTTTGCCATTGCAAACTATTACGTGAAATTTTAGCCATCGATGCCCTGTCTATGAAACGTCCTTTTGATTAATTCTCGCAGAATATGGGCTTAAGTTATGTTAACCATCCGAAACTTTAGTTAAAATCCAATCTAAGGCCCGATGAGGCAGGATGCGCTTTAAAGTGGCAAATAAATAAGTTGGGAAAGTGACGTAATAACGAACTTTTGGTCGTTTGCTTTCAATCACGTGAAGTAGCTTATCAACGACAGCATCAGCCGGTAAGGTAAACGGCGCTGCAGGACCTGACTTGGTCAGGCGCCGCTCCATTGCTTCATAAGTATCACGATGTGCGCTCACTGTTTTATCAATATTTTGTTGATATTTAGCGTAAGCATTGGCGCGAAATTGGCTGACTATTGGACCTGGCTCGATGAGGCTGATATGAATACCTGTCTCACGCAGCTCTAACCTCAAGGTGTCAGCCAATCCTTCAATTGCATACTTACTGGCATTGTATGCACCACGATACGCGAGAGAAATAATACCTAAGACTGAACTGTTGTATGCAATACGGCCATGGCCTTGTTGGCGCATTTGGGCAATGACTAAATTAGTCAGTTCCTGGGTACCGAAGACATTCGTTTCGAATTGCTCACGCAATACTGCCCGGGAAAGGTCTTCTACAGCGCCAGGTTGACCAAATGCAGCATTATTAAATAACACATCAATATGGCCGTTAAAGTGATCACAAGCAAATTTAAAAGCATTAATAATGGATTGGCTATCCGTTAAGTCGAGTTCGATACATGTGATTCCTTCGGCCTGTAGGCTTTGGGCATCAGAAATGTTTCTAACGGTGGCGATAACTGGGTAACCTTTTTGATGTAATGTTTTGGCTGCACAATAGCCAATGCCTGTGGAGCAACCAGTAATAAGGATGTTCTTCATCAATTTAATTAACTCTTTAGATAAGTAGGGCAAACGAGTAAATAACCCAAGTGATGGAATATCTACTATACTCCCGAAACCCACGCCGAGTGAGTGCCTAAAATTTGTTTTTAATTATAAAGTGATATGCCAAATACCAATAAAATAACTGCAAATGAATACCAACAGTTCAAATCTTTTTTAGAAGAGACATGCGGCATTTTATTGGGCGAAGGAAAACAATATCTTATCGTCAGTAGGCTGGCAAAATTACTAAGAGATGAACAGGTCAGCTCTATCGGTGAATTGTTAGCACAAATTAGTCAGTTCGGCCAAAGACGTCTTCGAGATGGAGTCAGTGATGCTATGACAACCAATGAAACTTCTTGGTTCAGAGATAGTAGCCCATTTAGCGTATTAGAAAAAAGTGTTTTCCCGCAGATGGATGAAGAACAAGGAAGAATGGGTTGCAGAGTATGGTCTGCAGCCTGCTCATCAGGACAAGAGCCCTATACGATAAGCATAGCCTTAAACGAATATTTAGCGTCGGCTGGACGAAGTAAATTAACGAATACGCATATTATAGCAACAGATATTTCTACGAGTATGCTTGAGGAGGCAAAGCGAGCCTATTATGAAGCAGGCACCCTTGAGCGTGGATTGTCAGAGCAAAGAAAGCGAAGCTATTTCAAGCAAGTAGAGAGTGGATGGACAGTAATCGATGAAATTAAACGCCGAGTCAGTTTTAAACCTCAAAACTTATTAGAGAGCTACGTGGGGCTAGGCAAGTTCGATATTATTTTTTGCCGAAACGTTTTAATTTATTTCTCACCTGAGCGTAAAACAGACATTCTTAAACGTATGGCAGAAATTCTGAATCCCGGTGGTTATTTATTTTTAGGAGCATCAGAAACCACGATGGGCTACAGCGATGACTTTGACATGCGCCGCAGCTCAGCGGGTGTTTTTTTCCAACTTAAAGTTAGGGGCTAAAATCCGCATCCTGTCCTGAACTGATAATAGATTTACCTGTGTTTTTTGTCAGCGGAGCTGGTGGTTCACAGAAGCCCAACCAGCTACCAATACGACGGAATAAGAATTTAATAATCCGCCATAGTCTGGGTAAGACCCAAATCATGAATAAGATAAAAATGATTAAACCAATAATAAAGAGCACAGGGTGATTCAACGCAGTCCACAAACCACCGATCACAATTAGATCCTCAGTGATAGAGGCTGTCCAGTTGCTGACAGGCTCAGGCGATGTATTGATCAATAAGCGTGTTCCGGCTTTAGTGGTATGTGTCCCAGCAGCTAAAGCGCCACCCAACAAAGCAGTTGTTAATTCGATAGCGGGTGTGACATCGCCAATAGCACTAGAAGCCAGCATGGCACCAGCGGGAATGCGAATGAAGGTATGGATAGAATCCCAAGCCGAATCAACCCCAGGGATTTTGTCAGCAAAAAACTCAACGCAATACATAAAGCCTGCAGCCGTCATCACCATTGGGTTGGTAAGCACTTCTAGTTCTGCAGGGAGGGTGATATTACCTGTCGATGCCATATACCCGAGCATGAATAAAGTGGCGTACAGGTTGATGCCACTTGCCCAAGCAGCGCCCATGCTGAGCGCAATAATACTCGCTACTTCCATTTGCTTGTGCTCAGTTTTGTTATAGTGACAACTTTATTGGCTGTCGATGATGTGACTATGATAACGCGAACAGAGTGTCTATCCTATATTGAGACCATATTAGAGCCTGTCAGGTTCCATGATTACTGTCCTAATGGCTTACAGGTCGCGGGTGCAGAGAATATTCAAAGCATCGTCACTGGCGTAACAGCAAGTCAGGCATTGATTGATGCAGCGATTGAATGTCAAGCGGATACGATCATCGTCCATCATGGCTATTTTTGGCGAGGGGAAGACCAACGCGTAATTGGTATTAAACAACGCCGCCTTAAGCAATTACTGTTGAATGATATAAATTTAATTGCCTACCATTTACCGCTCGATGGACATCCGACACTCGGTAATAACGCACAGTTGGCCGAGCAGCTATCCTTGGAAATTGACGGCAGAATAGCAGGGACGGGTGACCCCGCTATTGGCATGTGTGGCTGTTTCGCAGTGCCACAAACAGTGCCCGAGTTCGCGGACCAATTGAGACAAAGGTTAGGGCGGGAGCCTATGGTCATTCAAGGACATAATCGACCAATGACGACCATAGGTTGGTGTACGGGGGCAGCGCAGGGTTATATCGAACAAGCGGCAGAGCTGGGACTGGATGCTTATTTGAGTGGCGAAATATCAGAACAAACGGCCCATCTGGCACGGGAATTGGGCATTAATTATTTCGCAGCGGGCCACCATGCGACAGAGCGATACGGTGTTGCGGCATTAGGCGAGCACCTCGCGACACAGTTTGGTGTCACACATCAATTTATTGATATTGATAATCCAGTATAGTAACGACTCTATAACTAAAGTAAGACAGTTGACGAAATAGCTCATAATGGACTTCATAACCAAAATAAAACAATTCTTTCAAGTAACGCTTTGGCAAGAAACCGCCGAACAATCAGGTGCGTTATTACGTATTGCTCTGAATAGTTTAAGAGTCGGGCATATTGTCATTCGAGAACTGGCAAAAGGCGAATTAAACCTGCGCGCCATGAGTTTGGTATTTACAACATTATTGTCCTTAGTCCCCTTAATAGCGGTGGCTTTTTCAGTCTTAAAAGCATTTGGTGTCCACAATCAAATAGAACCCTTCTTACTCGGGGTTTTGGAACCCTTAGGTGCACAAGGACCTGAAATTGCAGCAAATATTATTGGTTTTGTTCAAAATGTCAAAGTAGGAGTGCTTGGGTCGCTAGGTGTTGCGATGTTGTTTTATACCATCATTTCTTTGATACAAAAGATTGAATACGCGTTTAACTTTGTGTGGCGAGTGAAGAGAGGCAGAACATTAGCCAGAAGATTCACCGACTACCTCAGTGTCGTTATGATTGGCCCAATTTTAGTTGTTGCTGCAATGGGAATTGCTGCGACGGTGCTTAATAATAATGTCGTGTTGGCGCTTCAAGCGATGGAGCCTTTTGGTACTTTAATTCTGGCGGTCACGAAATTATTACCCTATTTAATGATCATTACGGTTTTCACCTTCTTATATAAATTTATTCCAAATACCAATGTTAGATTTACGCCGGCATTGATAGGTGCCACAGTGGCCGGTGTGTTATGGGTCGCTGTGGGGACTGTCTTCGCTTCTTTTGTGGCGTCATCGTCGAATTACACTGCGATTTATTCAAGCTTTGCTATTTTATTTTTCTTCATGATTTGGCTCTATTTAGCTTGGTTTATTTTACTCACGGGTTCACAAGTCGCTTTCTATTTACAAAATCCCGACTTGATTAGTTATGGTGAGGATGAACGTGAGGAATTAAGCCCACGTTTACGTGAAAAAGTCGGTGTGAGCTTAATGATGCGGATTGCACTGCAATTTTATCAACAAAAACAGGCGTTGACGATCACTGAGCTGGAAATTGAAACGGCATTATCGAATAGCATCTTGCAAGATCTACTAAACACATTAGAGCAAGGTGGGTTATTAGCTGAGCTGCAAGGTGATGAGCTACGTTATCAACCCGCGCAAGATATTGCTAATATTAGCGTGAGTTCGGTTCTAACTTGCCTGCGAACTACACAAAAATCTCAAGAAATGGCTGTGACGGTGGCGAGTGATGCTAACCGTTTATTGGATGAATTAGAAAAACTACAGCAATCGACATTGCAAGACGTTAGTTTGCGTCAACTCGTCTCCGGAATAGATAAGACATGACAACACAGTCAGCCTTAGCAGGCAAAAAAATTGTGCTGGGAGTCTCGGGCAGTATTGCCGCCTATAAAGCAGCTGATCTCGTTCGTTTATGCACGAAAGCGGGAGCAGAGGTAAAAGTGGTTATGACCCAAGGCGCCAGTGAGTTCATCACGCCGCTCACCATGCAAACTTTGAGCGGTAGTCCAGTGGCAATGACCTTGTTAGATGCTGATGAAGAAGCGGCGATGGGGCATATTAAGTTAGCGCGCTGGGCAGATTGGATCTTAATCGCGCCAGCAAGTGCCAATACCATAGCCAGTTTAGCTCAAGGCAAAGCACAAGATTTATTATCAGCATTATGCTTGGCAACAACAGCGCCGATCGGTCTAGCGCCAGCTATGAATAATAAGATGTGGTCTAACAAAGCCACACAAGTTAATTTAGCCATAATGGCTGAAAGGGGTATTCATATCTTGGGGCCCGATAGTGGTGATCAAGCCTGCGGCGAACAAGGGGAAGGGCGTCTGCTAGAGCCGGAAAGGATAGTAGCTGAACTATCACACCTTGTTTTACCACCAAAACTGGCAGGGAAACGGCTTGTGATTACGGCCGGGCCAACCTATGAGCCTATTGACCCAGTGCGGTTTATTGGTAATCGGAGTTCTGGAAAAATGGGTTTTGCCATTGCAAGTGCTGCTGCTCAAGCTGGCGCTGAAGTTATATTGGTGGCGGGACCAGTACATTTGCCAACGCCATCGGGTGTAGAGAGAATAGATATTGAAACAGCACAACAGATGTACGATGCTATCGAAAAAATAGACCATATGGATATATTTGTTGGTTGTGCTGCTGTTGCTGACTATCGTCCATTGGATTATCAGAGTCATAAACTCAAAAAGACGACAGAAAAACAACGTGTCATTACATTAACGGAAAATAATGACATTATCGGCGCAGTGGCCGAAAGAAAACAGAAACCTTTTATGCTTGGCTTTGCAGCAGAAACAGAAAATATTGCTGATTATGCCAAAGAGAAAATGGCCCGTAAAAAACTAGATATGGTTGCTGCAAATCAAGTAGGTAAAGGTCTTGGTTTTTCAGTCGATACAAATACATTGCAGTTATTTTGGCCCCAAGGTGGGACTATATTGCCACAAGCATTAAAGAGCCACTTGGCAAGAGATCTAATGAGACATATTATTGAACGTTATGACGCAAAAAATTCAACTTAAAATTCTGGACCCACGGTTGGGAGATTCGATTGAATTACCCAGTTATGCAACGACCGGGTCCGCCGGTCTAGATCTGCGTGCCTGCCTTGACGAAAAAATGACTATCGCACCACAAGAAACAGTGCTTATTCCGACAGGAATCGCGATTTATATCGGAGACCCCTCTCTGGCAGCCGTAATATTGCCTCGTTCAGGTTTAGGTCATAAACACGGTATTGTCTTAGGCAACTTAGTCGGATTAATAGACAGTGATTACCAGGGTCAACTCTTTGTTTCTTGTTGGAATAGAGGACAGACAGCTTTCGATATAGATATTGGCGATAGAATTGCACAGATGGTATTCGTACCCGTGGCTCAAGTTGATTTTGAACATGTTGATGCATTTTCACTATCCGAACGTGGTGATGGTGGCTTTGGACATACTGGGCGGTAATAAATGAAAAGTTTAGCGAAGCTAATGGGTAACCCAAGTATCGCGGTTTTAGTGATATTTTTGAGTTGTTTAGCTATCGTTGCTGGATTTTTATGGCAAAACCAATATATTTCAAAGCAACATCAGAAAGTCATAACACAAAAACAAAGTCATATTGCCGGCATCATTCATAGTGCAATTGAAAATAAGATAGCAGGTTATAACAAGCAAATCGCAGCAGTGGCGGAATCTCCTCAGTTGGCAACCATTATCGCGAGACAAGACCCGAGTTTAATTGCATCGCAACAGCGGGCATTGATGCGACTATTCCCACAAGCAAGTCAGGTGTGTTTGATTGAAGCCAGTGTCGATGAGCCAGATCCAGATGCATGTATTCCCATTACCTTTGCGACCTTGAATAGTTTGAGGTTAGCCAAAAAAGAAGGCAGTGTACCGGTTGCCATTATGCAAACGACACAAGAAGATGCTTACCTTTTGCTGACACAAAGTATTAAAGATAATAATAATAAAGTGATGGGAATCTTGGCGATTACGATGCCAGCGAAGGTAGTGCAGAAATTACTGTTGCCGGAATTTAGTACTGAAGGTTATATCGAGTTACAGCAAGGTACAAACACCATCTCGGCTATAGCATCGCAAGGGGACAGACAATGGCGTCAAGGACAACCGTTACTTAATAAGCCATTAGCAAAAAGCCATTGGCGCCTCGCGTATTGGCCGGCAGAAGCTGCAAAATCTAGCGCATATCTTGTCGTGCTAGGCATCGTACTTTCTCTTGTTTTATTAATGTGGTTGTTCAGAGAGCGCACACACCGTTTTGTTTTATTACATGACTTAGATGTTTTAAAAAACCAATTGACTGACTTGAGTAATAGTCAGCTCAAGGCAACATATCCAACCGTGATTCCAGAAATGGTTACGATTACTGATGAAATTAAACGGCTGGGCCAAACTTTACCAGTAATTGCTAAAGTAAAAAAGGGCGAGGCTAACAAGCCCCAGTTTGAGAGTAGTGATGCTGTATCAGAGATTAAACCTGAAAGTAATGAGCTTGAGTTTACCTTGCCAGTGGAAAACAGCCTAGAAATTCAGCCACTAGATGTCGTAGATAAAGAAGCGCCGATAGACATTGTGCCATCTATATTCAAAGCTTATGATATTCGCGGCATTGTTGGCGAAACAATTAATAAACAAGTTGTCAGAACGATTGGGCAAGCTATCGGTAGCGAAGCGCTAGATAAAGATCAATCTCGTTTGGTCGTTGGTCGGGATGGCCGTCTATCGAGCAGCGACTTAAGTGAAGCATTAATTGAAGGTATTATTGCCAGTGGTTGTGAAGTTGTTGATATTGGTCAAGTCCCAACACCGCTGGTCTACTTCGCTTGTGAACATTTAAATACTCATTCAGGGGTGATGGTCACGGGAAGTCACAATCCCGCTAATTACAATGGACTAAAAATCACCATTGCTGGAAAACCGGTATTTGGTGCCAATCTACAACAGCTTTACCAACGAATTTTACAAGGTAACCTTCGAACTGGCCAAGGTAGCGTGAGTGGTGCCTATGTTATTGACGATTATATTGCCCAAGTGAAAGGAGATATACATCTTACTAGGCCATTAAAAGTTGTTGTTGACGGTGGGAATGGTGTTGCTGGTGTTGTCGTACCCCAATTACTAACGGCTTTAGGTTGCGAAGTGATTGAGCTTTATTGTGAAGTAGATGGATCGTTTCCAAATCATCACCCAAACCCCAGCGAGCCGGCCAACCTACAAGATTTGATTTTAGCAGTAAGGCGATCAGGTGCAGAACTTGGTATCGCGTTTGATGGTGATGGTGATCGTTTAGGGACAGTTGATGCCGAAGGCAATATTATCTGGGCAGATCGCTTAATGATCATGTTTGCACAAGATGTCTTGTCTCGATTACCAGGTTCATTAGTGATTTATGATGTGAAATCAAGTAGCTTATTAGAGGATGCTATTTTAGGGGCGGGTGGCGAAGCGTTAATGTGGCAATCGGGTTATGCGGTCATAAGGAATAAGATGCAAGAAACGGGTGCCCCACTTGCTGGCGAGCTTAGCGGTCATATTTTCTTTAATGATCGATGGTATGGTTTTGACGATGCGATGTATAGTGCTTGTCGGTTACTTGAGTCATTGGCTCGAGACCCATTAGAACGTAATTCGACACAAATCTTTGCTGCTATTCCGAACCGCGAAAGTACACCAGAAATTATGGTCGATATGGCAGAGCTAGAATGCCAGAAGTTTATTCAACAATTTGTTGCGGAAGCAAGCTTCCAAGGGGCTAAAATTTCAACGATTGATGGCTTAAGAGCTGATTTCCCTTCTGGTTGGGGGCTTGTGCGGGCATCGAATACGGTTCCAGGTCTGACACTGCGTTTCGAAGCAGAAACACAAGAAAGCCTACAAGAAATACAGCAACAATTTAAGCAGCAAATGTTGCAAGTAAAACCAACCATTACACTGCTTTTCTAAAAGACACTTATCATGAGTTTAAATACAAAACGGGCACCTCAAATCGCAAAAGTGCTCATAGAAGCACTGCCTTATATCCAACGTTTTTCCGGTAAAACATTGGTCATCAAATATGGCGGTAACGCCATGGTGGATGAGGAGTTAAAAAATAGTTTTGCCCGTGATGTCGTACTGATGAAAGCTGTAGGAATTAACCCTATCATCGTTCATGGTGGCGGTCCTCAAATCGGAAACCTATTGGAACGGGTGGGAAAAGAAAGTCGTTTTGTTGCAGGCATGCGTGTGACTGACAGTGAAACCATGGATATGGTTGAAATGGTTTTAGGTGGCCAGGTGAACAAAAGTATAGTCAGCCTAATTAATAGCCATGGCGGTCGAGCTGTAGGCTTAACAGGTAAAGATGGCGCGATGATTCGTGCTAAGAAATTGCATATTTCGCCAGATGACCCAGCCGTTAATGTATCGGAGATTGTTGATTTAGGTCATGTGGGTCAGGTTGAAAGTATTGATACCAGTGTCGTTGACATGCTAGTGAAGAGTGATTTCATCCCCGTTATCGCGCCAATTGGTGTTGGCGATAGTGGACTATCGTACAATATCAATGCAGACCTTGTAGCTGGTAAACTTGCGGAAGTATTGAAAGCTGAAAAGCTAATTTTATTAACAAACACGGCAGGTCTATTGGATAGTGAGGGAGTTTTACTAACGGGATTGGATGCCCAACAGGTGAATAAATTAATTGATAGTGGTGTGATTTACGGCGGTATGTTGCCTAAAATCGCTTGTGCACTCGATGCAGTCAATGCAGGGGTGTCGGCAGCACATATTATTGATGGACGTGTTCAACATGCAGCGCTATTAGAAATCTTTACTGATGAAGGCGTGGGAACATTAATTCGTGGAGGTGAAACGAATTAAATGAGTGAACAGGAAAAGCCAACACGTGCGGAATTAAAAATGTCTCGCCGCCAAGCTATTTT
>JABGUA010000133.1 GCA_018646825.1 Piscirickettsiaceae bacterium | reverse complement strand
GACCGCATCCCGTCCAGAAACTGAACAGTGGTGCCGACGGCTCGGGGCAGATCATGTCATCAATCATAATGCTGAGCTTATCGGTCAATATCGTATGCTCAATATTGATAAGCCTGATTATATTTTATGCTGTGCTGATACCGACCTCTATTTTGATGCCATGTCAGCCCTCATCGCACCGGAAGGGATGATCTGCAGTCTCGTCAATAGCAAGACAACTTACGATATGAATGCACTGAAAACTAAAAGTGCCGGCTTTATTTGGGAATTCATGTTTACGCGCCCCATGTTTAAAACCAAAAATATGACCGCGCATCACAATATTTTAAACCACATAGCAGAACTGCTTGATGAAGGTAAAATTATCAGCACTTTAAAAGAAACACTCGGGCCTATTACCCCCGAAAATATTACCAAAGCTCACCGACAGCTACTTTCTGGCAAGACCATTGGTAAAATAGCATTAACATCAATTTAAACGAGCCCATAATTTCCACACAAAAAATGGCGGTAATAGCAACATCACCGTATAATTAAATCTTTAACCGCAAAACTCAGGTCGGGCATGGCTGCAAACACACCCAGCAAATTTTTTCTTGGAACTCTCATCACCTGTTTCTTCTTGATCTTATTGGCCCAAATCATTCTTTCAAGTGCTTTGTCACTAGGCGAAAAGACCCTACCCAAAGAAAACACACCTAAAGTTGCTGTAAGCGACCGCATCAAACCCATTGGTGAAGTCTTTATAGGCGATGCACCCATTGTTGTCGAACAAGCTATCGAAGTTGACGACGATATCAGCCCTGGTGAAAAAGTCGTCACTGCTGTCTGTCTCCGTTGCCACGCATCAGGCTTGATGAAGTCCCCTAAAATAGGTAAAGCGAAAGACTGGGCACCTAGACTTAAACAAGGCATTGAAACCCTATACACCAATGCGATTAATGGCATCAATAAAATGCCGGCACGTGGGGGTAAAAAAAGCTTAAGCGACGATGATGTAAAAGCAGCTGTCGATCACATGCTGGCACTCAACAAATAGATTAGTCAGTACTTAACTTAGCTGAATCAGGTAAACTAACTCTAAACTTATCAAAATCTAACCGCGTTACACAATATGAAAAAAGTCATACTCATATTAGGACTCATTGCCAGCATCATTGCCATCTCAATGACAAGCAAAGCTGAGCAAGGCCCATACGATCCGAGTCGAGATGCAGTTAAAGATTTCCAAGAAGCCCAATTACAAGCCCAAAATGAAGATAAACTCATTCTCATTCAAATTGGTGGCAACTGGTGTCCTTGGTGTCATAAACTCGAACGTTTTCTCAATAAAAACGACAACGTTAATGCCTTGCTCGACGAGACTTTTGTTCCAATTAAGGTTAACGTCAGCCCAGAAAATGATAACGAAGCTTTTCTCAATGAAATGCCCGAGTTTGAAGGTTACCCCTTCATCGTCATAACCGATGCACAAGGTGAAATACTCAACTCTAGAACGTCCGGCGCATTAGAAGAAGGCAATGGCTACTCTGAAACAAAATTTATCGCGTATTTCAAGTACTGGAATAGCCGCGAATACATGCAAGAGTAACCCCGCTATTATATTTACATAGATATTTTTTATTAAGGTCATATTATGAAGCTCGAAACATTAGCGCTACATCATGGTTATAAATCTGAAGACACAACCAAAGCTGCAGCAGTCCCTATTTACCAAACCACTTCTTACACCTTTGACGACACGCAGCATGGTGCAGATCTATTTGATCTCAAAGTCCCAGGTAATATTTACACACGCATTATGAACCCAACCACCGACGTCCTTGAAAAACGTGTCGCAGCAATGGAAGGCGGTATCGCGGGACTTGCCGTAGCTTCAGGCATGGCTGCCATTACCTATGCCATCCAATGTATCTGTGCTGTTGGTGACAACATTATCAGTACCAGCCAACTCTATGGCGGCACCTACAACTTATTTGCCCATGCGCTCCCAAGACAAGGTATTGAAGTCCGCATGCTGTCACACGATGACTACGCAGGTTTTGAAGCAGCAATTGATGATAATACCAAAGCTATTTTCTGTGAATCCATTGGCAACCCGGCAGGCAATATTGTCGACATTAAAAAACTGGCTAAAATCGCAAAGAAACATGGCATTCCGCTGATGGTGGACAATACCGTCGCAACACCTTTTTTATGCAAACCTATCGATTTCGGTGCCGATATTGTTATTCATGCCCTCACTAAATACATTGGCGGCCACGGCACATCAATCGGCGGTATGATCGTCGACTCAGGCAAATTTGATTGGGTTGCTAATAAAGAACGCTTCCCAGCTTTAAACAAACCTGATCCGTCATACCATGGTGTTGTCTATACTGAAGCCTTAGGTCCAGCTGCCTATATTGGTCGCTGTCGTGTTGCCCCACTCAGAAATACTGGCGCAGCGATATCACCTATGAACTCATTCCAGATCCTACAAGGCTTAGAAACCCTCGGTTTAAGAATGGAAAGGCACTGTGAAAATGCAGAAAAACTAGCCGAGTATCTTACAAGTCATCCAAAAGTAGCATGGGTAAATTACGCCACACTGAAAGACAGTCCTTATCATGCTACGTGCAAAAAAATCACCCAAGGTAAAGCGTCCGGCATTATAAGCTTTGGCGTAAAAGGTCCAAAAGAAGCCGGTGGCCAGTTTATCGATGCACTCGATATGATCTTGCGTCTCGTAAATATTGGTGATGCCAAATCATTGGCTTGTCATCCTGCCTCAACAACACATCGCCAGCTAAGTGAAACAGAACTAGCTGCCGCTGGGGTTAGTGCCGACCTCATTCGTATTTCTGTTGGTATTGAAAGCATCGACGATATCATTGCCGATGTTAGCCAAGCTTTAGATAAAGTAAAGTAAGCGAAAATTAACTTCACAAAAAAAGGGGCTTTCGCCCCTTTTTAATTTTATCACCAGCTACGTCGAGCTAGTAAACCCGCTTTATTCACATCCCTACCATCTTCTATCCGAGAACTACTACGTATTTTTGTTCTTGCTCTGCATGACTCCGGATTCCTTTTCGAAAAATGCTCACATAATAATTGTTTAATTTGTCTATCACTCAGATACGTCATATAACTCCATTTATATATTTACCTTTCTCGGATACCTTATTTTCATATCTCGAGAACAGCACAGTAAGAAATCTAATAATCAACAGCAACTCTGTCAGCTTGAAGTTCAACAATCAGAAGCTTTAGGTCCTTTTACTTAAAACCTCACTTACAGGCCGAGTTTCAGACTTTCTTGATATAAGAAATACCTCTACTAAGTCAGCTGTTTGGAGAGATTGATGAAATTGAATGATTGCACTATGCGTCTTAAGCCTAATATCCATATTTTCCTCTTAATCTATCCGTGATTTAAGTACATTCATAATGTGATTTATATCTTTATTTAATTTATAGTCAGAATCTGACTAAAGAATCAATCCTCATTAAACCGCCACACACTTCGTCTTTCAAAAGTCACAAGCGGATCATCACTTAACAAAATTTTACGCACTTTATTGCCACCTAATGATGTATTACGCTGAATGGGAATTTTCAAATCGCCTCTCCCCGGTTTATAACAAACATGGACTACTGGCGCATCAGCATTCTCGCCACATTTTGTGACAACACCGATTTCACCACTGAGCAATTGAACAATTAATCCTGGAGGGTAAAAGCCTAATTCTTTAATAAACAATGTCGCTATTTCAGGTGCAACTGTTTGGCCCCCATCCAAGAGAATATCCCGTAGCACCCCTTTATGTAATAAAGGATCTCGGTATGCCCTCGGTGACATACGAGCACAATATTGATCGGCCAAAGCAATCAATTGTGCTTCCTCTGGATATTGCTCTCCAGCTAGTTTGTTTGGGTAGCCTGTTCCATTTACTTTTTCATG
>JABGUA010000056.1 GCA_018646825.1 Piscirickettsiaceae bacterium | reverse complement strand
AGGGATGATGGCCCACAATCACATCTAAGTAAGTCAGGTACACCAACCATGGGTGGTGCTTTGATTTTAGTAGCCATTGCAGTGAGTACATTGTTGTGGGCAGATTTGTCGAACCGCTATGTCTGGGTAGTCTTAGTCGTGACGTTAGCATTCGGCGTCATTGGTTTTGTTGACGATTATATTAAATTAGTACGTCAAGATCCAAAGGGACTGCTAAGTCGTTACAAATATTTCTGGCAATCAGTCGTCGGGGCTGGCGCAGCCATTTTTCTTTTTTACACCGCTAAAATTCCTGCTGAAACTGAGCTAATTATTCCTTTTTTCAAAGATGTAATTATTCCACTAGGTGCTTGGTATATGTTGTTAACGTATCTCGTTATTGTTGGCAGCAGTAACGCAGTGAACTTGACTGACGGCCTAGATGGTTTAGCGATTTTACCTACAGTGATGGTGGCGGGCGCTTTAGGTTTATTCAGCTATCTGACAGGGCATTCAGAGTTTGCACGCTACTTAGCTATTCCTTATATTCCGGGCGCTGGGGAATTGACGGTTTTTTGTGCTGCGATGGTCGGTTCTGGTTTAGGGTTTCTCTGGTTTAACACTTATCCAGCCCAAGTATTTATGGGTGATATAGGGGCTTTAGCCTTAGGCGCAGCGTTAGGCTGTGTAGCAGTGCTCGTCAGGCAAGAGTTAGTTTTAGTGATTATGGGTGGCGTATTTGTCATCGAAACCTTATCAGTTGTTGTACAGGTTGCTTCATTTAAATTACGCGGCAAACGTGTATTTTTAATGGCGCCAATACATCACCATTATGAGTTAAAAGGTTGGCCAGAACCTCGCATTATCGTGCGGTTTTGGATTATTACCGTGTTCTTAGTATTAGTTGGCATAGCCAGCCTGAAAATCAGATGATGATGATGGCAAATAAACAAGTGTATGCAGAGACATTCTTGATTATTGGCCTTGGCCAAACCGGACTATCTTGTGCGCGGTTTCTATCAGAAAAAGGTCACGTTGTTGCCGTTATGGACACACGGAAAGCCCCGCCGGCTCTAGCTGAGCTGCAAAAAGAATTGCCTGAAGTGCTAGTAAAGACAGGTGGTTTAGTAAGCGATTGGATGTT
Organism: Piscirickettsiaceae bacterium; assembly: GCA_018646825.1. Classification (GTDB taxonomy): domain Bacteria; phylum Pseudomonadota; class Gammaproteobacteria; order Nitrosococcales; family Methylophagaceae. The sequence continues at coordinate 15,384 of JABGUA010000056.1, read as the reverse complement.
ACGGAGTGACACGATTGTCCTTAGCCCTGGTGTCGATCCACGGCTACCAGAAATAAGAGCAGCGCATGAGCACGGGATCGAAATTATTGGCGATATCGAATTATTTACCCGTTATATCAATGAGCCCGTAATAGCGATTACTGGATCAAATGGCAAAAGCACGGTCACAACGATGGTGGCTGAAATGGCGGTATCAGCGGGTAAAAACGTCCAAGTTGGCGGTAATATCGGAGTGCCGGCTTTAGAGCTAATCAAGGAGCGAGCACCAGACTTTTACATTTTAGAATTGTCGAGTTTTCAATTAGAAACAGTGTCATCTTTAGATGCGAAAGTAGCCGTTGTGCTTAATATCAGCGCTGATCATCTTGATCGTTATGATAATGAACAACAATATCAAAATGCTAAAGCAAAAATCTATGTCGGCTCTGGCACCATGGTGATTAACCGTGACGATGCAATAGTAAATAGTTGGTCAAGAAAAAATCGCCAACAAATTGGTTTCACACTAAATATACCTGCAGACAATGAGTTTGGAATTGTTAAAGAAGGTAACAAAACGTATTTAGCACAAGGCCAACAAAAACTCATCGATACAGAACAATTACAAATCACTGGCAAACATAATATGGCTAATGCTTTGGCGGCCTTAGCGATAGGGCAAGCGATGTCTCTGCCGATGACTGCCATGCTGCAATCAATCTGCAAATATCGTGGTTTACCGCATCGTTGTCAACTTGTGGCTAAACAGCAAGGTATTCGTTGGGTCAATGATTCAAAAGCGACTAATATAGGAGCCTGTATAGCTGCAATTGAAGGTTTAGTCACACATAAAAATATCATTCTTATCGCTGGCGGTGTAGGAAAAAATCAACAGTTTTCAGAGCTGAGAACAATATTTAGCCAACATGTGAAGACAGTCCTTTTACTGGGACAAGATGCCAAGGTGATAGCAGAAAATATACCTGAAAATGTAGTGAAATATCACGTACATGACATGGTTGATGCGATAAGACAGGCAAAGGCTGATGCCGTAGAAGGTGACATTGTTTTATTATCGCCGGCGTGTGCCAGCTTTGATATGTATGGCAGTTATGCTGAACGCGGCGATAGCTTTATCCAAGCTGTGCAGGAGAGTGTGTCGTGAGTCAGGCTATCATCCAATATGACTTTGATCGTGCGCTCGTTTTTGCTGCGGGTACCTTGCTAATTATTGGTTTAATTATGGTGGGATCAGCATCAATTTCGATTGCAGATGGAAAATTGCATCAACCTTTGTTTTATTTTAATCGTCAACTGATTTTCGCCTTAGCTGGGCTAGCGATAGCGGCAATGGTATTAACAGTACGGTTAGAAGTCTGGCGCCAATTAGCCCCTTTATTACTGATAGTCGGTGTGGGTTTATTGATGCTTGTGTTGATACCTGGGATTGGCCGTGAAGTGAATGGCAGCCGTCGTTGGTTACCATTAGGGCCTGTGAATATCCAAGTCGCTGAAATAATTAAATTATTCTCGATTATTTATGTGGCAGATTATTTACATCGTCATCATGGCCAATTGCATGGCTCATTCTTTAAGGTATTTGGTCCATTAATATTGTTAGGGGTAGCAGCAATCTTACTCTTGATGCAGCCAGATATGGGATCTGTCGTCGTCATCTTATCAACTGTACTCGCCATGTTGTTTTTGGGTGGAGCGCGTTTAGATGTTTTCGCTGCTTTAATGACAATCTTTGCTGGATTATTTGCTGTTTTAATTTGGTTAGCACCCTATCGCTTGCAACGTCTCCAAACATTTATGGACCCTTGGCAAGATCCTTTTGGTAGTGGTTTCCAATTAACGCAAGCCCTAATTGCATTTGGTCGTGGCGATTGGTTGGGTGTGGGTTTAGGGAGCAGCATGCAAAAGCTGTTTTATTTACCGGAAGCACACACAGATTTTCTTTACTCAATTTTAGCTGAAGAACTCGGCTTGATTGGTGCTTTAAGCATATTGGTATTATTTTCGGTTTTTATTTGGCGCGCCCTAGCAATTGGTCGTGCTGCAGAATTGGCAGGTCAAGTCTTCGGTGCACAAATTGCCTATGGCATTGGTATTTGGATAGGGCTGCAAGCTTGCGTGAATATGGGCGTTAACATGGGGGTGTTACCAACTAAAGGACTAACATTGCCATTGATGAGTTATGGCGGCAGTAGTCTGTTATTAACCTGCTTAGCCATTGCCTTATTATTCCGTGTTGATTTAGAGACACGTTTCCCTGAGCAAGCTTCAGCAAGGGTGAAACGCTAATGGCTAATATTATGATTATGGCGGGCGGCACCGGCGGTCATGTTTTCCCAGCATTGGCTGTGGCAGATGTATTAAAAAAACGTGGTGAAAATGTTGCCTGGATTGGTACAGAAAAAGGCATTGAATCACGTTTAGTACCTGAAGCTGGTTACACATTAAATTTAATTAGCGTACAAGGTTTACGTGGAAATGGCCTAGTGGGCTGGTTAACAGCGCCGTTTAAACTGATAAAAGCAGTGATAGAAGCGATGGGTGCTTTAAAACGGCATCAAGCAGATATGGTCTTGGGTTTAGGTGGGTTTGCTTCTGGTCCCGGTGGCGTCGCAGCATGGTTATTGAGAAAACCAGTTGTTATCCATGAACAAAATGCGATTCCAGGTTTAACAAACAAATTGTTAGCTAAATTGGCCAAGCGGGTTCTACAGGGCTTTCCGAATAGCTTTTCTAATGCAGAGTGGGTAGGTAATCCCGTGAGAGAAAATATTTCGGTTTTAGCTGAGCCAACAGAGAAAACCAATAAAAATCAAACAAAACTATTAATATTAGGTGGCAGTTTGGGTGCTAAATCACTCAATACTGTTTTGCCGCAAGCCATGAAAGTCATTGGCAAACAGCATGATTTTGTAGTGAATCATCAATGTGGTCAGAAACACATCGAAGACTGTCAACAACAATATAAACTCGCTGGTATTAAGGCTGAAGTAAGCCCATTTATCGCCGACATGGCTGGGGCTTATGACTGGGCGGATATCGTGGTATGTCGGGCGGGTGCTTTAACCATTGCCGAGTTATCAGCAGCGGGTGTGGCATCAATTTTAGTGCCTTATCCTTATGCGGTCGATGATCATCAAACACATAATGCCTCGGTTTTGTTAAAAGTAGACGCGGCAGTGCTGATGCCTGAGTCAACACTAACAGCATCGCTATTGGCAGAGCAGCTACTGGCATTGACAGCCGATTCAGCCATTTTACTGAAAATGGCAACAGCAGCTAGAACGCAGGCAAAGCCAGAAGCAGCGAACACAATCGCAGATATCTGCATGGCGGTGAGTCATGGATAAATTGATATCAGCAATGCAGAGCCGGATTAAACACATCCATTTCATTGGTATCGGTGGTGTAGGCATGGGTGGAATCGCAGAAGTACTTTTGAACTTGGGTTATCAAGTATCGGGTTCTGATCTACGTGAAAATGGCCTTATTCTACATTTACGCCAACTTGGTGCAAGGATTCAAATTGGACATGATGCGGGCCATTTGGAAGGTGCTGATGTCATTGTCGTTTCAACCGCGATAAACCAAGAAAACCCTGAGTTAGTAGCGGCTAAAGAGCAAAGAATTCCTGTCGTACCTCGTGCAGAGATGTTGGCCGAGCTAATGCGTTTCAGCTACGGTATTGCGGTAGCAGGTACCCACGGAAAAACCACAACAACCAGCTTAATCGCTGCCTTATTGAGCGAAGGAGAATTAGACCCAACCTTTGTAATTGGTGGCCGCCTAAATAGCGCGGGTAGTAATGCCAAGCTGGGCTCTGGACGATATTTAGTGGCTGAGGCCGATGAGAGTGATGCGTCATTCTTATACTTACAGCCAGTGATAGCCGTTGTGACGAATATCGATGAAGATCATTTGGCTACTTATGATGGTGATTTTAATAAGCTCAAAGCAACATTTTTAGAATTTCTTCATCATTTACCGTTTTATGGTCTGGCTGTTATGTGCATCGATGATCCCGTGATCAAAGAAATATTAGCAGAAGTGACTCGGCCAGTTCTGACATATGGTATTTCAGAAGAAGCGGATTTCAAAGTTTCTGATTTGCAGCAAGCTGATGGCCAAAGCCATTTCACTGTGACTAATAAGGCGACGGGTCGTGCGGCTTCAATGACATTGAATATGCCGGGTTTACATAATGCTTTAAATGCAACTGCTGCTTTTGTCATAGCGCGCCAATTAGATGTTTCAATACAAGCTTGTCAAAACGCGTTAAATAACTTCTCGGGTATCGCACGTCGTTTTAATATTATCGGTGATATTAATGTCGAGAGTGGCAAAGCATTATTGATTGATGATTATGGCCATCATCCAACAGAATTAGCAGCGGCTATTGCAGCAACTCGAGCTAGCTGGCCAGAACGCCGCTTAGTCTTATTGTTCCAACCGCATCGTTACAGTCGTACGCGTGATTTATTTGATGACTTTGCACATGTGCTATCAAGTGCTGACGTGTTGTTGATGCAAGAAGTTTATCCAGCAGGCGAAAAAGTAATTACCGGTGCAGATAGTAAGAGCCTATGCCGTGCGGTGCGAGCTCGAGGCCAGATTGATCCAATTTTTGTAGAAGATAACACGGCTTTATTTGAGTTGTTACCCAGCTTACTTGTTGATGGCGATATTTTAATGACAATGGGTGCAGGTGATATCGGAACAACATCATTAGAAATTGCCAAAACATTAGGAGGCTATCAGTAATGACAGACTTCTTAAATTGTCGTGGTGAATTACGAATTAATGAATCGTTGGCAAAACATACATCTTGGCGTGTAGGTGGTATTGCACGTCAATTCTACAAACCAACAGATAAGGCAGATTTAGGCCAGTTTTTAAGTCAGCTACCTGAATCAGAACCCGTTTTATGGTTAGGGCTAGGTAGTAATTTATTGGTCAGAGATGGTGGATTCCCTGGCACGGTCATTTCAACCGCGGGTATCTTACAAAATTTCACGGTTAAAACGGATTCGATTGAGGCAGAAGTGGGTGTTTACTGTAGTAAATTAGCAAAACAAGCAGCTAAAGCGAGCCTGAGTGGCGGTGCTTTTTTTGCTGGTATCCCAGGCACATTTGGCGGCGCATTAGCAATGAACGCCGGTGCCCATGGTACGGAGACTTGGTCATTAGTTTCACAGGTGACAACAGTCGATCGTCAAGGTCAATTCCACCAGAGAACACCTGATGAATTCGACATCAGTTACCGCCATGTCGTCGGTCCGAAAGAGGAATGGTTTATTGCCGGTACGGTTAAGCTTGAAAAAGGTGACCAGGCAGAAGAAACAGCAGAAATTAAATCCCTATTAAAACGTCGGAATGAAACACAGCCGACGAGTCAGCCTTGCGCGGGTTCTGTTTTTAGAAACCCGGGTAATGATTTCGCTGGCCGTTTAATTGAAATATCAGGTTTAAAAGGCTTGAGTATTGGTGGTGCAGCAGTATCAGAAAAACATGCCAATTTTATCGTTAATACCGGTGAAGCAACAGCAGCCGACATTGAATCGTTAATTTTATTAGTTCAGCAAAAAATTGCGTTAGAACATGGTGTGCAATTGCAACCGGAAGTCCACATTGTCGGGGAGGTCGCATAATGTCAGTGACTGACTTTGGCAAGGTAGCGGTATTAATGGGAGGCCAATCAGCCGAGCGGGTCATTTCACTTCGCAGTGGAGAGATGGTACTTAGCGCTTTATTAAGCCAAGGTATTGATGCCCATAAAGTTGATGTCGATCAAGATGTGACGGGGCAATTGACTGCGGGGGAGTTCGATCGTGCTTTTATCATCTTACACGGTCGTGGTGGTGAAGATGGCCAGATACAAGGTGTACTGAATAGTCTTGCGATACCGTATACCGGTTCAGATATCACTGGTGCGGTGCTTTCCATGAACAAAGCATTGAGCAAAGACATTTGGCAGCAAGTAAATCTGCCAACAGCTGGTTTTTCCCAAGTTGATGCGAACACGAACCCACAAAGTGTGATTGACCAATTAGGTTTGCCATTATTTGTGAAACCGGTGAATGAAGGTTCAAGCATAGACATGACGAAGGTGACAAGGCCATTAGCGCTATCAGATGCTATTGATGCTGCTCTGGTTTATGACCATGAAGTCATTGCAGAACGCTGGATTGATGGTGGCGAATATACCGTTGCAATATTGGGCGAAAAGGCACTGCCGGTTATTAGACTTAAAACACCCAATGATTTTTATGATTTTGATGCCAAATATGAAGCGAATACAACAGAGTACCTCTGTCCAGCAGGCTTGAGTGACGAAGATGAAAAACTTTGTCAGGACATTGCATTGAAAGCGTTTAAAGCATTAAGAATGCAAGGCTGGGGCAGAGTCGATTTGATGCGGGATCAAGATGGACAATTTTATTTATTAGAGGCGAACAGTATTCCTGGTATGACTGACCATAGTTTGGTGCCAATGGCAGCCAAACAAATTGGTTTAAGTTTTGAACAGTTAGTGATGGCAATTCTTGAAACAAGCATAAAAAAGGAGGCGAAATAATGGCGAGACAAGTCAAACGTGGCGCCACCCGTAAACCTGTGCGTAAAGAGAAAAAAGTGATTGCTTGGCATTATGTTGCACGCCAAGGGCTAGTGATACTTGCTTTCGTCATTGTGGCAGCCAGTATCTTATATGCTCGCCAAAGTCATATCCTGCCGATTTTACATGTCACCGTTGAAGGTGAGTTTAATCATGTAGATAAAGCAGTTTTAGTTGAGGCGGTTAAACCATATACCCGGGGCAGCTTTTTGAGTATAGACGTCGACAAAATAAGCGATGCGGGCGAGAGCCTAGCTTGGATAAAACAAGTGCAAGTACAACGCGTCTGGCCAGATAGCCTGCACCTAGTCGTCGAAGAACAAGTGCCAGTGGCTCGATGGAATAAAGCGGCCTATGTGAATGATGAAGGAGAATTATTTCCTGAATCTAACAAGCCGTTTCCTGTGACATTAGCAATCTTAACCGGACCTAAAAGCAGTCAATTATTAATGACAAAACGCTATTTAAATATGAATAAAGTATTACAACCCCATGATTTAGAGATAAAAGAACTCATTATGGATCAGAGACGTGCTTGGAGTATGGCATTAAATAATGGCGTTAAAGTCATTTTAGGCCGTGCAGAAAGTCAACAGCGATTTGAACGGTTTTTGCGTGTTTATCAGCAAGGCTTACAGCGTTATCAATCACAGATTGTCGAAATGGATATGCGTTATCCCAACGGCTTATCGGTAATTTGGAAACCAGGCCTTAAACCTGATTTTAACGGGACAGTATGATGACAAAAAAAAGTGATAAAGATTTGATTGTAGGCTTAGACATTGGCACATCGAAAGTGGTGGCAATTGTAGCTGCACCCATTTTTGATGCTGGTCCAAGTGATAATAAGCTCGAAATTATTGGCATTGGAACCCACCCAGCGCGCGGTATGAAAAAAGGTGTTGTGGTGAACATCGAGTCTACGGTTCAATCGATTCAACGTGCCGTTGAAGAAGCTGAGCTAATGGCAGGCTGCCAAATACATTCTGTCTATGCCGGTATTGCTGGTAGCCATATTCGTAGTTTGAACTCACATGGCACCGTAGCAATTAGAGACAAAGAAGTCACACAAGGCGATGTTGAGCGGGTATTGGATGCGGCGAAAGCAGTCCACTTCCCTGGCGATCAGCAATTGCTTCATGTCATGCCACAAGAATACATTATTGATAATCAAGAAGGCATTCGCGAACCAATTGGCATGTCAGGCGTGCGTCTAGAAGCCAAAGTACATTTGATCACTGGGGCCGTTAGTGCGGCACAAAATATCAGTAAATGTATCGAACGCTGTGGCTTATCTGTTGACGGCATTATCTTAGAGCAAATGGCATCTAGCTATTCAGTATTAGAACAAGATGAAAAAGAATTGGGTGTTTGCTTGGTCGATATTGGTGGCGGCACCACAGATATTGCAGTTTATGTCGACGGTGCGATTCGTCATACCGCGGTGATCCCAATCGCCGGTGATCAAGTCACTAACGATATTGCGGTAGCACTCAGAACACCGACGCAATATGCCGAAGAAATAAAAATGAAATATGCCTGTGCATTGACACAGTTAGCACGTGAAGATGAAACGATTGAGGTGCCAAGCGTAGGAGATCGTCCGCCACGCCAATTAGCACGTCAAACCTTAGCGGAAGTCGTTGAACCACGTTATGAAGAATTATTACTGTTAGTACAAGCCGAATTACGTCGCAGCGGGTTTGAAGAACTCTTAGCGGCCGGTGTGGTACTGACGGGGGGAAGCTCAAAAATGGAGGGGGTGATTGAATTGGCTGAAGAGGTCTTTCATTTACCGGTTCGCTTGGGCTTGCCGCAACATGTCGGTGGCTTAGTTGAAGCAGTGAGAAACCCAATACATGCAACAGGTGTAGGTCTCTTATTGTTTGGCAATCAAATGGAGACAACAGGGAAAACAGACACTAAAGCAGGGAGCGGTTTCAAAGACATGTTGGCAAGAATGAAAAGCTGGTTCCAAGGTAACTTTTAAACATTTTAAGCAAAAGATTTATTAAACATTCAACTCTGGGGAGAGAAAAATGACATTTGAACTGATAGATACATATACACAAAACGCGGTCATCAAAGTGATTGGTGTCGGCGGCGGTGGCGGTAATGCGTTAGAGCATATGGTGTCAAACCAAATTGAAGGTGTTGACTTCATTTGTGCTAATACGGATGCACAAGCATTACGTAAAAGCTCAGCGACAACACAGCTACAATTAGGTACGGATATTACGAAAGGATTAGGTGCCGGCGCAAATCCAGATATTGGCCGCCAAGCAGCATTAGAAGATAGAGAGCGTATTACAGAAGTTATTTCTGGAGCAGATATGATCTTTATCACAGCAGGCATGGGTGGCGGGACCGGAACAGGGGCAGCACCTATCGTGGCGCAAGTCGCGAAAGAAATGGGCATATTAACCGTTGCTGTTGTAACGAAGCCATTCCCATTTGAAGGGGCTAAACGTTTGAATGTTGCTAATGCAGGTTTAGATGAATTAAGCCAACATGTCGACTCATTAATTACTATTCCAAACGAAAAGCTTTTGGCGGTATTAGGTAAAGAGATGAGCCTATTAAATGCCTTTAAAGCAGCCAATGATGTTCTATTAGGAGCGGTACAAGGTATTGCGGAATTGATTACCCGTGAAGGTATGATCAACGTGGATTTCGCTGACGTACGTACTGTGATGTCTGAAATGGGTATGGCAATGATGGGGACAGGCCAAGCGTCTGGTCCAAACCGTGCGATTGAAGCAGCACAGCATGCCGTATCTAGTCCGTTATTAGAAGATGTTGATTTAGCGGGAGCTCGTGGTGTCTTAGTTAATATCACAGCAGGTCTGGATATGACGATTGGCGAATTTGAAGATGTCGGTAACACAGTCAAAGATTTTGCATCAGATAATGCAACAGTAGTCGTTGGTACAGTCATTGATCCAGACATGACAGATGAGCTTCGTGTCACTGTTGTCGCAACAGGTTTAGGCGCTGAAAAAGCAGCACAAGTGGCTTTACCAACAGAGTTGGAAGCACCACAAATGGAAATTGTTAAAAAACCAGTTGATATTGACTACGATAAACCGACTGTTTTACGCAATGAAGAACAAGCGCAGCAAAAACAAGTGGCTAATAGCGACATTAATATGGATTATTTGGATATACCTGCTTTTTTACGTCGTCAAGCAGATTAGACGAAGCGAAAGAGTATTGGGTGGAAAATATGACACTTATGTTACAATACCCGGTCCAAAGATGGGTTTAAGGAGGTTTGCAGCGTGATAAAGCAACGGACATTGAAAAATGTGATTCGTGCGACTGGCGTCGGTTTACACAGTGGTGACACTGTTTATTTGACCTTGCGTCCTGCTGCGCCCAATACGGGTATTATTTTCAGACGGGTGGATCTTGATCCTGTCGTTGAAATTAAAGCTAAAGCCTGTAATGTGGGTGAAACGGCATTATCAACGACACTGATGGAACATGGACAGAAAGTCTCCACTGTTGAACATTTACTGTCTGCTTTTGCCGGTTTAGGAATCGATAATGCTTATATCGATCTTAATGCCGCAGAAGTGCCAATTATGGATGGCAGTGCTGGCCCATTTGTTTTCCTTGTCCAATCAGCAGGGATTGAAGAACAAGCCGCAGCGAAACAATTTATCCGCATCAAAAAACCTATCATCCTAGAAGATGGTGATAAATGGGCGAAGTTTGAACCATTTGAAGGCTTTAAAGTTAGCTTTACGATAGATTTTCAACACCCGGTATTCACAGACCGGCCTCAACAAGTAGAAGTCGATTTCTCCTCAACGTCTTTTGTTCGTGAAGTCAGTCGTGCTCGTACCTTTGGGTTTATGAAAGACATCGAAAAGTTACGTGAAAATAATCTAGCGCTCGGTGGCAGTATGGATAATGCCATCGTCGTTGATGATTACCGTGTCGTCAATGAAGACGGTTTACGTTATGAAGATGAATTTGTTCGTCATAAAGTGCTAGATGCTATTGGTGATTTATACCTGCTGGGTCATAGTTTGATTGGTGCTTTCAGTGGCCATAAATCAGGCCATGAAGTGAACAATATGTTACTTCGTAAGCTATTAGCTGACGAAGACGCGTGGGAGTTAGTCACATTCGAAAATGATGAAACGGCTCCTATCGTATTTAGCCGACCAGCGGCATCAATTACCGGCTAAAGTTTTTGGCGCTTAGCCAAACGTTCAAGCGCCGCCTTTAACGGCCCTTCCTCCATCGTATCTGCGGTCTGTTTTAACGCTTTTGAGGCAGAAGATGGCAGTGATATGGGATTTGAGGACTGGTTCTCAAAAGGTGAGTAATTTGGCCGAACTTTCACTTCAATAGTGTTAATATCTATAGAGAGTTCTTGCGATAATGTGCGGCATAATACCGGCGCTTGGAAACGAATTAAGCTGCTGTATGATGCGTTATCAGTATGAATTATCAGTGTTGAACCATTAATATTTGCTAATTTACAATGCGCCGAAAATTGCGCGGGTAGACTTTGTTGAAAGGCATGATTTAGCTGTTCTAGCAATTGCGCACGTTGTGTCATCTTGTATAGCGCAGCATGCTTTTGATAGACATTACTGATTTGTGTGGGTCGTTTAGCCATAAAGTCTTAATCGAAAAGGATAAGTATGCAGGTTATCATTATTTCGTCAAATAATACGACACATCAGCACTGGCATCTATCGCCAATGGTGCTACGTATCGCTGCAACAGTTACACTTCTCTTCGTATTCTCGATCTCATACATGGCCTATCAATTAATATCAGATAAGCCAGAAAAACAAATAATCACCATTGTCGAAAAGCCAGCAGAACCCAATAAGGTTCCGATTGTGGCTCAACAGAGCAAAACTGAAAAAGCCCAAATGCAAGCATATTACGCCAAGCGTCTAGGGACATTACAAGCAGAAGCATTTCGTTTGAAAGCATTAACGGATAAATTAGCAGAACTGAGTGGTTTAGACATCGAGGCTGAAGGGCTGGATAAAACAGCGGGCCAAGGCGGGGTAATGCAACAATCAGCCATGCCTTTGTCACAAGCCGAGTTTGAGTCTTTCTTTTCAGAGCTAGAAAACAGTTTTGATACCCAGTCACTCGGTTTAATACAGCTACAAGATTATTTGATTACGGAAGACAATATTAAATCGGCCATTCCAGCGGGAAGACCAATCGAAAAAGGTTGGATTTCATCTTATTATGGCTATCGCGTTGATCCCTTTAATGGCAAAAAAACCTTTCATCACGGTTTAGATTTTGCGGGTAAAGCCGGCAGTGACGTATTGGCAGTAGCAGATGGTATTGTTAGCTGGCATGGCACCCGGGGTGGTTACGGGGAAATGATCGAAATTGATCATGGCAATGGTTATCAGTCACGTTACGCCCATAATAAAAAATTAGTGGTGAAATTAGGCGACAGAATTAAGAAAGGTCAAGCCATTGCATTAATGGGCTCAACTGGCCGCTCGACTGGACCGCACGTTCACTTTGAAATTCTCAGGGATGGCAAAACAGTTAACCCCGCTAATTTTGTTAAACGTTAAACCTTGTTTTCTTACGAGTCCGACACCATATAAAAAGTGACCTTAGACCTCACGGGGTCTACGCGCTATAATTGCGTGTTTAAACATCAACTCTATTCCCGACAGTGGTTTCGGCATAGCACAAGGTAGTAAAACGGTATGGTAAGTAAGTTTTTCGGGAAAGTCTTTGGCAGTCGAAACGATCGTGTTCTAAAAAAGCTGAGGAAAGTTGTCAATGAAATCAGCGACTTTGAATCTAGCATTGAACAACTCAGTGATACTGATTTACAAGCTAAAACAAGTCAGTTTCGTCAACAACTCGTTGACGGAAAAATTTTAGATGACATCCTACCAGAAGCCTTTGCAGTTGTAAGAGAAGCAGGCAAACGCGTATTAAATATGCGCCACTTCGATGTTCAAATGATCGGGGGCTATGTTCTCAACGAAGGTAAAATTGCTGAGATGCGTACAGGTGAAGGTAAAACCTTAGTAGCGACGTTAGCTGTCTACCTCAACGCACTGGAAGGCGAGGGAGTTCATGTTGTCACGGTTAATGATTATTTAGCACAGCGTGATGCAGCTTGGATGAGCGAGTTGTATAGTTTCTTGGGCTTAACAACCGGTGTGATTATCGGTGGTTTATCACCTGACGAGCGTCGCGATGCTTATAACTCGGATATTACTTACGGCACCAATAACGAATTTGGCTTCGATTACTTACGCGACAATATGGTGTTTAGTATTGAAGAGAAAGTACAGCGGAAATTACATTTTGCCGTTATCGATGAGGTTGATTCAATCCTGATCGATGAAGCACGCACCCCCTTAATCATCTCAGGTCCAGCCGAGGATAGTTCAGAACTTTACCAAAGTATCAATCAATTGATTCCGAATTTAGATCAACAAATTGGCGAAGGTGAGGAGATCGAAACGCCGGGTGATTACATCGTAGATGAAAAAGCAAAACAAATTAATTTCACAGAAGATGGCCATGAGAAAATTGAAAACCTGCTAACGGATGCCGGCATTCTAGATGGGGAAGCGAGCTTATATGATGCTGCTAATATTGGTTTGATGCATCATGTCTCAGCTGCATTACGTGCCCATGTGCTATTCCACCGTGATGTTGATTACATGGTGCAAGATAATGAAGTCATTATTGTTGACGAATTTACAGGACGTACCATGCCGGGTCGACGTTGGTCAGAAGGCCTACATCAAGCGGTAGAAGCAAAAGAAAATGTCAAAATTCAAAATGAGAATCAGACCTTAGCCTCGATTACATTTCAAAATTTCTTCCGTTTGTATGAAAAACTATCAGGTATGACAGGTACAGCTGATACCGAAGCCTTTGAGCTACAGTCGATTTATGGTTTGGAAGTTATCGTCATTCCAACGCATCGTGAGATGAAGCGAATCGATTCTGCTGATCAGATCTATTTGACGACCCAAGAAAAGTACACCGCTATTGCGGAAGAAATTAAACGCTGTGTTGAGGAACAACAACCAGTCCTTGTCGGTACATCATCAATTGAAAGCTCTGAGTATCTACATGGTTTGCTAAAAAAAGCGGGCATTAAACATGAAGTTTTGAATGCCAAATTCCATGAAAAAGAAGCTTATATTATTGCTCAAGCTGGGCGTCCGGGCGCAGTTACTATCGCAACCAATATGGCGGGCCGGGGTACGGATATCGTACTCGGTGGCAGTTTAGATGCTGGATTAGCTGAATTAGGCGAGGGCGCTACAGAGTCAGAGAAAGAAGCAGTTAAACAAGCGTGGCAGCAGCGTCATGACCAAGTCTTAGCAGCGGGAGGTCTTCATATTGTCGGATCGGAACGTCATGAATCTCGTCGTGTTGATAATCAATTACGGGGTCGTTCAGGTCGCCAAGGTGATGCGGGTTCAAGTCGTTTTTACTTATCACTAGAAGACAATCTGATGCGTATTTTTGCATCAGAGAAAATGTCTGGCATGATGAAAAAATTAGGCATGGAAGAAGGTGAAGCTATAGAGCACCCATGGGTATCCCGTGCCATTGAAAATGCCCAGAAGAAAGTCGAAGGTCACAACTTTGATATTCGTAAGCAAGTCCTTGAATACGATGACGTTGCTAATGATCAGCGCAAAGTAGTCTATGAACAGCGTAATGAATTGATGGCGACTGCGGATGTTTCTGGCACGATTACATCGATGCGTGAAACCGTTGTTAATGACGTCATTGATAAGTACATTGCACCAAATAGTATCGACGAACAATGGGAACTAGAAGGTTTAAATTTAGCGCTACGTGATGAGTTTGGTTTGGACGTTGATGTTGCACAATGGTTGCAAGATGACGAAGAACTACATGAAGAAACATTACGCGAAAAAATTATCACAGAAGTGAAAAATCAGTCTGATGCTAAAGAAGCACTGACGGGTCAAGAGGTCATGCGACATTTTGAAAAAGCAATTACTTTGCAAACATTAGATTCGCAATGGAAGGAGCATTTGGCCCAAATGGACTATCTACGTCAAGGAATTAATTTACGTAGTTATGCTCAAAAAGATCCAAAACAAGAATATAAACGTGAAGCATTTGAAATGTTTACCGCGATGTTGGACCGCATTAAACATGATGTTGTGTCGTTAGTCTCACGGGTAGAGTTACGAGCCCAAGAAGATGTCGAGGCCATTGAAGAGCAACGCCGTCAAACAGGTGATATCGAAATGCAGCACGATCAAGTCGATGGCATGATGGGTGAAGCAGAGCAAAATAATCCTGACATTGAACAGCAAGCGCAACCGATCACACGCGAAGGCAAAAAAGTGGGTCGCAATGAACCTTGTCCCTGTGGTTCAGGTAAAAAATACAAACAATGCCACGGAGCCTTGTCTTAATGGCAGTTAATTTGCCAACAATACAAGCAGAGAAACTACTCGCGATTGATGGGGTTCGTTTGGCGACGGGCAATGCCGGGATTAAAGCCAATAACCAAACAGATTTGGTCTTAATTGAAATCGCCAATGGTAGTACGGTGTCTGCCGTCTATACCCAAAATGCCTTTTGTGCCGCGCCAGTGAGGGTAGCAAAGCGACACCAACAACAAGCGACACCACGTTATTGCCTGATTAACTCTGGTAATGCGAATGCCGGCACAGGCTAACAAGGCGAAGCTGCGGCTATTATGTGCTGTCGCACGCTTTCAGAATTAGTGGCTTCAGTGCCGGAAGCGATTT
>JABGUA010000057.1 GCA_018646825.1 Piscirickettsiaceae bacterium | reverse complement strand
TACCTAAGCCGAATGATGAACGTGTTGTACTGCGTCAGGTTGCTAGCCAAAACATCGCGGCGATTCGTTATTCAGGTTTTTGGAGTGAATCAAACTATACCGAGCACAAACAAGAGCTAGAGCAGTGGATTCAACAGTCTGGCTATCAAGCAAGTGGTGAAGCCATCTGGGCTCGATATAATGCACCATTTACACCTTGGTTCTTACGACGTAATGAGGTGTTGATTCCGATTGAAATACGCTAACGTCTTTGGCGAACAAACGTTTCGCATCAGCCACTGTCCTTAAATATAATTTAATTATTGCTTGATTTCACACTTTTCAACAAAAGCTTTGCTGGCTTATCAACTTCTATTATAGAATCCAACTCTAGGCAGATTTCTTGTCTAATACCAAACATGGATTATGGTTAAAATGGATTTTTATTTCTTGCTGCAATATGTCCTCCTTTTAGTCATCCCCTCTCCCTGTTTTAGTGTCTATCACTGTCACTAGAGCGACCTAATTGTTAAGGACAAACATGAAAAAAATATTGCTTCCTCTCCTTTTTATTGTCAGCTTTCTAACAGGCTGTGCGACAATTTTGGGTGAACCAAATCAACTCTTACCTATAGCTAGTCAACCCAATGGTGCTTCTACCACTGTCACGGATGAACGAGGTTACGAACTCTATACCGGTACAACGCCAACGACTGTTATTCTCCCAAAAAGTGATGGCAGTTACTGGGGTGGAAAATCTTTTGTAGTCACTATTAGCAAGTCTGGATTCGAAACAATCAAACTGCCCGTAGAGACTAATGCTACTGGAATGTACATTGGAGGTAATCTTCTTTTCGGTGGTTTGATTGGTTGGTTTATTGTTGACTCCATGGGCGGTAACATGTACACGCTTTCTGTCGACGGCTTAAACCCGAAGCTCTCTCCTCAATCTAACCTTTCATCTGTTAGAACGAAAGAAGGTATTTCTATCGTTTTGTTAGATGATGTACCGGCCTACTTACACTCAGAATTAGTAAAAATTAATTAACCTAATCACTCACAAGGATTTTTAAGTGAAAAATTTAAAACTTTTAGCCATTCTAGTTGCAACGTCTTTACTTTTTGGCTGTGCCTCAGGCGCAAAGATAGAAAATATGGTTTATACCCCTGCCGACGAGCAAAGGTTTGATAGCTCCTTAAATAAACAAGTTGATGTCGCTTCTGTGTTGGGAGGAGAAACTACAAACCCAGCATGGACATCAGAAATAAGTAATGAAGACTTTTCTGCAGCTGTGGAGCAGTCTCTTTCCGCTCAAGGCCTATTTGGTGAAAATGGTCGATATCAATTACAAATTACTTTGCTTGAAGTTGACCAACCATTGTTCGGCATGGATTTCGAAGTAGTTAGTCATATTAAATATGTATTAACTGATTAAAATACTAAAGAAATGCTGTTTGATGAAACCATTATCGCTCCATACACAGCAACAATCGGCGATGCTTTCGTTGCCATTAAAAGGCTCAGACTCGCCAATGAAGGCTCTGGCAGGAAAAATATTGAAGGCTTAATGAACAAACTATCTGAACTTGAAATTAGTCCTAAACAAGTATCAATCGTTAAATAGATAAAGAAAACTACAAAGGCCAAAGGAACCCTCACTTGATTTCTTTGGCCTACTTTTCTATAACCACATCTACACTTGTATTGTTTTTTCTCAGTCACTTCATTTAGATTTAGATTTAAATTACGATTTAATTCATATCTTTGATTGTTTAGAAGTTAGTCACGTTTATCCAGAGGATGAATTCAGGCGCTCTTCTATTATTCGAGATTAAATAGACAAAAGGCTGTTTGACGGAGCCACATAATCGACATCAATTCAGCTCTTTCAAGAAGCCCTATCCTGCAATTTGAACCTCCGCTCTCGGCCTGATAGAAATCAAGCTATAATCGAGCATCAATTCACACTCACATTGGTTTAAACTTTTGGATCTCACGAAAGACCCTATCCCACATTTACTCAAGAAAATTGCGGTGCCAGCCAGTGTCGGCATGTTTTTCAATACGATGTATTACATTGTCGATAATTTCTATGCCGGTATGCTGTCATCCACTGCGTTAGCCGGTATTTCATTAGCTGCACCGATTTATTTTATGGGCATTGCAGTGTCAATTGGTGTGGGTCAAGGCACAAATGCCCTTGTTGGCAATGCGCGTGGTGAGGGACGACAAGATCTAGCTGAAGAGATCGCTGGGCGAGCCATTTCTTTCGCTTGGTTCTCCGCGCTGCTGATCGGTCTCATTGTCTTATATTTTGCTGCTGACCTGTTTGCTGTTATGGGCGCTGAAGGTGCTTATATACAAGATGCTTTGAATTATTTATCTATCATTTTACCCACTTTGGCTTTTTCAGCTCACGCCATGGCAGCCAATGGGATTTTAAATTCATTGGGTGATACCACCAGCTTTAGAAATAGCTTAATGGTCGCTTTTTTAGCTAATATCGCACTTGACCCACTATTAATGTTTGGCTTCGGCTGGGGTGTTTATGGTTTAGCTGCTGCCACCGCATTAACACAATTAGGTAGTGCCATTTATCTCACTATTCAAGTGAGACAGAGCCAATTAGGCCATTGCTTAAGCCCGCATAATTTAACACCAAACTTTACCCAATATAATGCGTTGTTTAAGCAGTCCTTGCCTGCTAGCACCAATATGTTCCTTATCGCTTTAGGGTCAATTATTGTCACCTCTGCTGTCACACGTTTTGGTGAAGATGCTGTCGCTGGATTAGGAATCGCTTTGCGGATTGAACAATTAGTCCTACTTCCCACTGTCGGAATCAATATTGCAGTTCTATCTTTAGTGAGCGTTAACTTTGGTGCGCGACAATTCGATAGGTTAGAAAAAGTGGCGTTTGACTCCATTAAAATTGGGTCGGCTATGATGGTTATAGGCGGCATACTGGTCTTTGTATTTGCTCGGCCTTTAATTGCCTTATTCACCGATGATGCTAATGTCATCGAAATTGGTGTTGGTTATTTGCGTGTAGAAGCTTTAATTTTACCGGCCTATGTTTTGTCTTTTGTTTCAGGTGCAGTTTTACAAGGTATGAAACAAGCAGCAATACCCATGTATTTTAACCTCATTAGACAATTGATTTTGCCCTCGCTATTTATCGCCGTTGCCCTCGTTTTGCTTGATACAAATATTTTTGGCATTTGGTGGTCGATAGCAATTGCAAGTTGGTTAACCGTCACACTGCAATATCAGCACATGCGTAAGACAGTTAAGCAAACCGTCCTTATCTCAAACTGATCGACTAATATTAAAAAAACGATTAAATTGTTGTCGTTTCTGTTGCGCCGACTCTAATGTCATTAATTCAAACCTAACTTGTGTACTGGCTTGCCTCTGGGCTAATTTGGATAAGTCGAGTGATAATACTGTGCCGATTTTTGGGTAGCCACCGATTGTCGGCCGGTCTTTTAATAAGATAATGGGTTGCCCATCTGTAGTAATTTCAACACTTCCATAAGCAATGCCTTCTGAGACCATTTTGGCCGGTACATTTTGGATCGCTTGTCCGTGAAGCCTACACCCTACCCGATCAGAGGCTGAATTAATCAAGTAGTCTTGATTTAATAAGCTCTCTACTTGCTTTTGACTAAATTGTTCATACTGATAACACGGTATCAATCTCAAAATTAGTGGCTCGCCATAATCTGGTTTGAAATAATAAGGTATTGCCCGTTTCCTCACCGCTTGTTTAATGAGCGGTAAGGTGATGAGCGTATATCCAGCCTTTATCTCCTCACCAATCTGTTCACGTAAGTTAACTGCCCGTGAGCCAAATTGCGGCATAGTCTGAAAACCACCCTTGACGGCGATCAAAGATCTTATTCCAGATCCTTGTTCAGCAATTTGGCACCTTAATGTTTCACTTTGTTTAATAGAAATCGTTTGCCACAAAGGCACAATCTTGTCATCAATGCTAAAACTTAAGTCGGCCCCCGTTATGATAATTTCCATGTCATCCAATGCTTGCCACTCACAATTTCCTAAAGTTACCTCAACGACAGCAGCATTAAAATCGTTGTCTAATAAATGGTTAGCCCATTGGTAAGCGTGTTCATCGGCAGCACCCGACTGACTAATTCCATTTTCAGCATAACCGTACCGTCCTGCATCTTGGATAGTGGCTAAGAAACCAGGTTTTATAATTCGAAAACTCATACTTCGCCACCTAAGGCCAAATATTCTGCTAATTGAATCGGACGAAAACGAACTTTATCCCCCAACTTAAATAGGCTGATATTCTCAGGATTAGCTAACGATAAATCTAATGGTGTCCGGCCAATAATTTTCCAACCGCCTGATGAAGCCAGCGGATAAACAGCCGTTTGCTGATCAGCTATACCGACGCTGCCAGCTGGAATCTGTATTCTTGGCGTCGCTAAACGTGGTGTCCTTAACCTTGGTTCCACAGGTCCCAAATAGGCAAAAGTAGGACTAAACCCGACAGCATGAACGCGATAATCTCGTTCGGCATGTAATTCAATCAATGTCGCTAGATTTAAGCTTTTCTCATGTAAATAGTCTGCCAAATCCAAACCAACATCGGTGTCATATAACACAGGAATTTCAATCGATTCAGTCTGATTCATTTTAAATATGATGGTATTGCTTTCGATCAAAGTTCGTACTTTATTACAAAAACCTATGTAATCGGTTTTGTCTAAGTGATAAGACAGCATCAGGCTGTTGTACGACGGCACAATATCAATAATGAGATCTGCTAACTCTTGTTTTAACAAGGCTGTAAAGAAAGCAATTTCTTCTATTGTGCCTTCTGATACTTGATCACTTAAGTAGATAATGATGGCATTTTCGCTTGCCACTTTAATTTCTAGCATGCAGTACTCGTCTTAATTTGCTGTAATGCTGTTACCGATGAAGCATGATCTGAATGGAAGCATATAGTATCTATTTGAAAAAGGTCTGACTCCATTAATTCTTGGTATTGGCTTTTAATCTCTTCAGGTGAGGCTAATACGGCCCCCTGTTCAGAACGGGATTTTAATTCAACACCTCGATATCCCCTATCTGCAAATGCTTCAAATAGAAGTTGCACCCCTTTCTCCTGAGCCACCGCAAGCATTTGTTTCGTGTTGATACCGGCTTGCACGATTAATTTCAGATCAGGATATTTGGTTTTAATTACATCACAGAGTAACTCGGCAATCTGCTTCTGGTGCATCATATCGTGATACAGCGCGCCATGCGGCTTGATATAGTCCATTTTTACATTCTGTTCGAGGCATACCTCCTCTAATGCATTTACTTGCATGAAGATACTGTCGAATAATGACTTCAAGGACATTGGCAAACTAACTCGGCCAAAATTGGCTTTATCAGGATAGCTGGGGTGAGCGCCAATGCTGACCTGATACTGTTTTGCTAACTTAACGGTTTTTTTCATGCTGTCACTATTACCAACGTGTCCGCCACAGGCGATACTCGCTTGATTAATCAATGGCATGATTTGACCATCAGGGTCAGGGTCTAAACATTCGCCTAGGTCACAATTAATTAACTTTCTCGTCTTTTCCATATAAATTATTGTTATAAATGTGATTTAGTCCATAAAACAACTTTGTTCACTGTTCTACTATAGCCGCCAGACTGATTGCTAACTACATTCTTCGACCGCCGATGATGTGTGATAAAAAATCACACCATTAACGTCGTTAAATTATTCTAGCATTATGCCGTCATCATCATATCTTCAAGATATTATGATTTAGACTTTTTTAAGATTGGGCGTTTGTTAAACACTGTATATGAGTAGAAAAACGATTAATATTTTAATACCTTCTTTGCTACTGCTTATGGCATTTGCATGGAGTATTTTTGGTAGCAATCTATTGAATGAAGGTTATGGCTTGAAACGAGATAAAATCGTCACCAGCCCTTCTATCACAAGTACTGTAGACGATTATGCCTCAATTGAAGATTTGAATGGCCACCCCACTTACCTCACTTTTGGCTTTAGTCATTGTGCTGGTAATTGCCCTTTTACACTAGCCCAATTTATTAAGTTAGCCACTGCTTTACCTGACGACACTCGTCTCGTCTTCGTTTCCGTCGATAATGAACGTGATGATATTGACCATTTAAAAAGTTATTTAGCCAATATCGACCCGAACATTATCGGCTGGCGTATTGATGACGGGAGCCTGCAACAGTTTGCAGAGCAATTTGATACTTACGTCAAAGTAAGAGCGGGAGATGAACCTCAGCATGGTTCAGCCATTCAGCCGCTCAGATCTCTACATATTATATATTCTGTTAGCTCATCTTCCATTTGCTTGGTTCATTGTCCCTATGGGATATGACACTCACGTGCTAGGCGGTATTCCCGCTTTACTGGTGACAGGTGCTGCCCTTTTCACTTATATAACAATGAAAGGTACCTTGGCATCACGGATTATCTTATCCCTTTGCTTAATGGCATACGCCACCATTTTCGTCACCCAACAGCTTGGGCGGATTGAAATGCATTTTCATGTTTTTGTCGTATTCGCATTGATGCTTATATATCGTGACTGGCGCCCACTTGTAGCGGCTACCGGTTTAATTGGTGTTCATCATTTTATTTTTATGTATTTCCAGCTTACTGGTGTCGAGTTTATGGGTGTACCGCTATAGTTATTCGCAGAGAACTGTAACTGGGTCACTTTCATTATCCACTTTGCCTTTGCTGGTATTGAAGTCGCGGCATTGATTTTCTTCGGTGCAAATATGCAAGAACAGTTTTTAATGAACGCACGCTTTAATGCGAACGTGGCTGCTGCTGTCGAAACAAAGAATTTCAACGTACAACTTGATACGGCTATTATTCGCCGCGCAGAGGATAAAAAGGATGCTGAAAAAATCAATGCTTTCTTCCACCTCGTCAATGATTTAGTGGTTGGTGTTCAAACGGCCAGCGAAACCATCAGCGCTAAAGCATCTAAAGTATTAGATACATTGAAAGACACAACAAACGGTGTCAATGAGCAACATGCTGCGATTGGTATGGTTGCAACCGCAATGCATGAAATGACTGCAACCGTTCAAGTCGTCGCCCAAAATACCATTCAAGCTGCTGAAGCTGCTGAAACGGCCAATAAAGAAGCGGCTAACGGTAGTGAAATCGTGACACAAGCCATTGAGAGCAATGAAACAATGTCTAGCCGCATTAACAATGCCTCTACTGTTATCAATAAGCTTGATGCTGATAGTCAAGAAGTCGGCCAAGTACTTGAAGTGATTACAGGTATCGCTGAGCAAACTAATCTATTAGCACTAAACGCAGCGATTGAAGCAGCACGTGCGGGTGAACAAGGCCGTGGATTTGCAGTTGTTGCGGATGAGGTTCGAACACTTGCACAACGCACGCAGCAATCAACGGAACAGATCCGCAGTATTGTTGAACGTCTACAAAGTCAGGCACAAGAAGCCGTTACGGCTATTAGTGAAAGTCACAAACAAACTGAAGAAAGCGTTCATCATGCAGCGCAAGCGGGTGATGCTTTAAATCGCATCTTAAACTCTGCTTCTGCAATCAATGATATGAGCAATCAAATTGCCTCAGCCACTGAACAACAATCTGTTGTGACCGATGAAATTGGCAAAAACATTACCAATATCTCTACTGTCGCTGACAGTACAACAGAAACGGTTAATCAAGCAGTAAGTGCTGCCGATGAGATTAACAACGCAATTGATGGGTTACGTTCATTGATGGCGCAATTTACTCCGAGAACAGCTTAACCTCCCCCCAGCTGACCCTCTCTTGAAATGGCGTTAACGCGCCATTTCAGGAGAAATCAGTTACCATAACAATTTCCTGAATATTCTGGGTTTTTTCGTTATGGCTTCTATCAAAAAAACTGATGCGCAATGGCGCGAACAGCTTTCCGACGAACAATATCGTATTACGCGCCAAGCGGGTACTGAGCCACCTTTTTCTGGTATTTATGTTGACCACCATGATAAAGGGACTTACCGCTGCATCTGTTGTGAACATCCACTTTTTTCTTCCAATTCAAAATTTGACTCCGGTTGTGGTTGGCCGAGTTTTTCAGATCAATTAATTGCCAATAGCATCGCCGAGGTCTTTGATGATAGCCTGGGTATGCGTCGTGTTGAAGTCCGTTGCCCAGAATGTGATGCCCACTTAGGACATGTCTTTAACGATGGTCCCGCGCCGACAGGTTTGCGCTATTGTATCAATTCAGCATCCATTGATTTTGAAAAATAAGCCTTTATGGCCAGCTCTAAAAGTAATTGGTTTGTTTATATTGTAGAAGCCGAAAATGGCCATTTTTACACCGGCATTACCACAGATTTAGCGCGCCGTTTTTCCGAACACCAAAATAAGCAAACAGGTGCGCGGTTTTTTAATACCAGTCCGGCAAAGAAAATGGTGTTTAATGAGCCTCACCCAGACCGCAGTACTGCCTCCAAACGAGAAGCTGCCATTAAGAAACTCTCCCATAAAGCTAAAATAGTCCTTATCGAACAACAGTCATAACATGTATAATGGCGGGTTTTTCTAAACCACACTTAAGCATAATGCTTACCATCACAGGAACACCGCCTTGTTAACTACAGCAAACATCACCATGCAATTTGGTGCTAAGCCCTTATTTGAAAATGTTTCCGTCAAGTTTGGCGGGGGCAACCGTTATGGCCTTATTGGTGCCAATGGTTGCGGTAAGTCGACGTTTATGAAAATAATTTCGGGGCAGTTAGACCCCACTTCTGGTAATGTCAGTTTCGATGTCAACGAAAGCTTCGCCGTCTTAAAGCAAGACCAATTTGCTTATGAAGATCAGCGTGTTATTGACGTAGTGATCATGGGCAATCCAGAGTTATGGGAAGTACATAAGGAACGTGACCGCATTTACAATTTGCCTGAAATGTCTGAAGAAGACGGGCTAAAAGTAGCTGAGCTTGAAGGCCAGTATGCAGAAATGGATGGCTACACCGCTGAATCACGTGCTGGTGAATTACTATTAGGCGTTGGTATCCCAACCGAGCAACATTATGGGCCGATGAGTGAAATCGCACCCGGTTGGAAACTCCGTATTTTGCTGACACAAGTGCTATTCGCTGATCCCGATATTTTTCTACTTGATGAGCCAACTAACCATTTGGATATCAATACTATTCGTTGGTTGGAAGACATCATTAACCAGCGAAATGGCACCATGGTCATTATTTCGCATGATCGCCATTTCTTGAATAGCGTCTGTACCCATATGGCTGATATGGACTTTGGTGAATTACGCATCTATCCCGGTACTTATGATGAATATATGTTGGCATCGACCCAAGCCCGTGCCCAACAAATTTCTGACAATGCGAAGAAAAAAGCACAAATTATTGAGTTACAAGATTTTGTCCGACGCTTTTCGGCTAACGCCTCTAAAGCCAAACAAGCGACCTCTCGTGCTAAACAAATTGATAAAATTCAATTAGACGATATTAAACCTTCAAGTCGGATGAACCCTTTTATCCGTTTTGAACAAGAAAAAAAGTTGTTTAGAAATGCCCTTGAAGTTAATAAAATTAGCCAAGGTTATGATGATGAACCCGATTTATTCGAAGGTTTTAAATTCATGGCCGAAGTCGGTGAACGTATTGCCATTCTTGGTCCTAACGGTATCGGTAAATCAACGCTTGCTAAAACACTAGCAAATGAAATGCCGCCCAGAGCGGGTGAAGTAAAATGGTCAGAGAATGCCAATATTGGTTATTACGCACAAGATCATGAACGGTTTTTTGAAAATGATTTAACCCTGTTTGAATGGATGCAGCAATGGGGAAGACCATCAGATGATGAGCAAGTCATTCGTGCCGCATTGGGTCGTTTATTATTTTCAGGCACCATGATCGACAAAAAAGCCTCCGTATTATCCGGTGGTGAAAAAGGCCGGATGATGTTCGGTAAGTTATTGTTGCAAAAACCCAATATTCTTATCATGGATGAACCAACTAACCATATGGATATGGAATCAATCGAATCCTTGAACATGGCACTTGAACAATATGACGGTACGTTATTCTTTGTCAGTCATGATCGCGAATTCGTGTCTTCTTTAGCCACGCGGATTTTTGATATGACCGAAACAGGTATCGTTGATTTTAGGGGTAGTTATGAAGAATACCTTGTCAGCCAAGGCATCAGCTGAGCCATCACATTATAGCTTCTCAACACCCTTTCTTTTTATGGGTGTTGAGGCTTTATTCCATGTTGATTCCATGCTACTTTAAATGCTTCTTTTACTAAAGAGGGTATATCGAAGCCATGCCTAATCAACGTCGGCGTCCGTACTTCATAATCTTTTTTAGTCTTCTTGCTTTTGTATTAGCTTCCTTGCCTACGACGAGTTTCTCTGCTTCTTCTACCGAAATCAATATTGGTGTTGATGAGACACTAAAACGATTTAGCCAAGATATTCCTGGCGGTAATGAATTTTTAAAACGTGCTAAAGGTCTTTTAGTCTTTCCAAAAGTCATAAAAGCAGGTTTTTTTATTGGGGGAGAATATGGTGAAGGTGCATTATTAATTAATGGTCGGACCCGTGCTTATTACAATACTGCTGCAGCTTCGATAGGCATACAAGCCGGTGCACAATCAAAGTCTATTGTGCTGGTTTTCTTGACTGAAGAGGCCCTTCTCAAGTTCCAACAATTTGAAGGTTGGAAAGTCGGTGTCGATGGCTCTGTTGCTGTCGTCGAATGGGGCGCTGCAGAAGATATTAATACCATTGATATCCATGACCCTATTATAGGTTTTGTTTTTAGTAATAAAGGTTTAATGGTCAATTTAACACTCGAAGGTTCAAAATTTACCCGAATTACCAAATAATGTTGTCCGAAATGAATTACCCTGAAAAAAGTTGTGAAATAGACCGGCTCGTTACCCACCCAAAACTGGTCGAATCTGCATTATCCGGTACAAAAACCCAACAGCGTCGTGATGGCCTTTATGCCTATCCTGGTGAGTCTTTTACGCTCAAAAATGTTCTATTCACCGTTACCGCTGTGGATCGTAAAACGCTTGGAGATATGACCGATGACGATGCAAAAGCCGAAGGTTATCCCAATATGGCAGCTTACAAAGACCTTATTCTACAGATGCATGATGGCATGCAATGGGATACAAGCCACCAAGTCTGGGTGCACCAATTCGAAAAAACAACGTAACAGCAGTCTTTCCCCCTTCCCCCCTCTTTTAGGAAACTACGGCTCTCCTAACCCTCGATTCGAAAACCGACCTTGATAGTCACCTGCCAATACTTTACGCAACCGTCTTCTATATAACCTCTCGTATCGATCACTTGAAACCAATGTAAATTTTTTACTGTTTCTGATGCTTTCTTTATGGCATTTTGTACCGCTTGATCTGAACTCTCTGCAGAACTTCCGGTAAGTTCAATATGTTTATAAGTATGTTCCATATCATTGTCCTTTCGTCTTAATGTCGTAAATAAATAAACCAATAAAACAACGCTACAAATATGCTACCACCTAAGATATTACCCAGCGTAACGGGTAATAAATTTGTGATTAAAAACCCAGATATTGTCATGTTTCCCAAATCGACACTATTGCCTACCATAGCCACTAAATCCGCCTGTTGCATCGCTACTAACCCGGCCGGAATAAAATACATATTGGCGACTGAATGTTCAAACCCCATGGCAACAAAGGCCGTAATAGGAAAAATAATTGCGACGATTTTATCGACAACACTACGGCCAGCAAAGCACAGCCATATCGCCAAGCAAACCAAAATATTGCATAAGATACCTCTGCTAAAAGCCTCCATCCAACTTAAATTGACCTTAGCATGGGCTATTAATATGGCTTTGGTACCAACGCCACCGCTGTCCATCATCCAATGATTACTTAGATAGATCAGTAATAAAATACCTAATGCGCCAATAAAATTACCGATATAAACAATCAACCAATTCTTCATTAATTGGCAAAAGCTTACTTTTCCATCTACGTATGCCATCACAATGAGGTTATTGCCTGTAAACAATTCCGCACCTGCAACCACGACTAAAATAAGGCCTAGACAAAAGACGAAGCCTCCCAATAAACGCATCAAACCACTGGCAATACCCGTGTTGTCATGCGCCACTACAGTAAAAAAGACGGCACCCAATGCAATAAAAGCCCCTGCCAAAATGGCTAGAGCAAATACCCGAATAGGATCATGTGTACTTTTGCTGATTCCTGCCTTTTCAATTCTGGCAGCAATTTCTTTGGGTGTATAAGCGTCGACTGAAAAATTATCCATTGTCATAGCCCCATAACGACTCTATCTCATCCTTATTCTGCCCTAATTAAACCACTTTGCGCATAGTGGTATAATAATGATATTTAACAGACTGATTTAACTGTATTTTATAGATAAAACCACGTATAATTACTCGATTAACTTTCATCCCTCCATTAGCTTTGACTACAAAGCTGACTTTCACAGGTTAAACAATGTCAACAGAACAACCCTCATCTACGCCCCTATTTTCTGAATTAGGGCTTGCTGCTCCGATCCTCAAAGCAGTCCAAGAAGCCGGTTATGAAACCCCTTCTCCAATCCAAGCAAAAAGTATCGCGCCATTATTAGAAGGCCGCGATTTATTAGGTCAAGCACAAACTGGTACTGGTAAAACAGCCGCTTTTGCTTTACCTCTGCTAAGCCGTATTAACGTTAAAGCGAAATCGCCACAGATGTTAGTGTTAGCACCAACACGTGAACTCGCAATTCAAGTTGCTGAAGCAATTCAAAGCTATGCGCGCCATCTAAAAGGTCTCCATGTATTACCTATCTACGGTGGCCAAAGTATGGGGGTTCAGTTACGACAGTTACAGCGCCATCCTCAAGTTATTGTGGGTACACCCGGCCGTGTTTTAGATCACATTCGCCGTGGCACCCTAAAACTTGGTGAACTCCAATCTTTAGTCCTAGATGAGGCTGATGAAATGCTTCGAATGGGATTTATCGATGATGTCGAAACTATCCTAAAAGAAACACCGGCAGAACGTCAGGTTGCTTTATTTTCTGCAACGATGCCTGGACTTATTCATCGCGTTGCCAAACGCTATTTGAAAGATCCAATTGAAATCCGTATTGAAACAAAAACATCAACTGTTGACACTATTAATCAACGCTACTGGCAAGTTACCGGCACGCATAAACTAGATGCCTTAACCCGTATACTTGAAGTCGAAGACTTTGACGCCATGATCATTTTTGTTCGTACAAAAAATGCCACTGCTGAACTGGCTGAAAAATTAGAAGCGCGTGGCTACTCTAGTTCACCTATTAACGGTGATATGAACCAGGCCGCACGCGAAAAAGCCGTTGACCGTATGAAAAAAGGCAAACTTGATATCTTGGTTGCTACCGATGTCGCCGCGCGTGGCTTAGATATTGAACGCATCAGTCATGTTGTTAACTATGATGTGCCATACGATACCGAGTCTTATGTTCACCGTATCGGTCGTACAGGCCGTGCCGGTCGTAAAGGTGAAGCAATTCTCTTTATTTCACCACGCGAAAAACGCATGTTATTCGCCATTGAAAAAGCAACGCGCCAAACCATTACCAAAATGCAGTTGCCAAACTCTGAAGATATTGCAGATCGCCGTGTCATGCAATTTAACACACAGCTTAGTGAAACGATTGAATCACAAGATTTGGCTTTCTTCCAAAATGTCATTAATGATTATCAGCAAGAGCATGAAGCGGATCCGCTGGAAGTTGCTGCTGCCTTGGCTTATTTGGTTCAAAAAAGCCGGCCGCTTAAACCTGTTAAGCATGTAGAAGCACGTCCGGCTCGTCGTGAACGTGAAGCACGTACCGACAGTGAGCGTCCTAGCAGACGTGAAGGTAAACCACCACGTCGCACCATTGGTTCAGCGATCCGAGAAGCAGAAGCCGGTATGCAAACTTACCGTGTTGAAGTTGGCCGCGAACACGGTGCTGAAGCCAAGAATCTCGTCGGTGCAATTGCTAATGAAGCAGGCATTGATAGCAAAGACATTGGCCGAATTAGCTTGCAAGATAATTACAGCACGATTGACTTGCCCGAAGGGATGCCAAAAGATTTATTCCAACAACTTCGGAAAGTTTGGGTATGCAACAAACAATTAGAAATTAGTTTGATGAATCTCAATGCACCTGAGTCAGGCGAACAAGGTGATAGCAGTGAACGTCCGCGTAGAGCTAAACGTTCTGGTAAACCACGTACTCGCGCACGCGATAAAGCACGTCGGCCTAGCCAACGTCGTAAGACAACTGACGCAAGTTAAAAAAAAGCCCCTGAAAAGGGGCTTTTTTTATACTTAATTTTTTATTTAGATACCGGCATTACTTAAAACTATATTAACCACCGTCCATACAGATAGAACAAAGATCACAGTTAAGATAATCGCGGCATAAAGGTAAGGCTTAAAACCTACCTTCTCGAGATAGACTCTATCACGATCATAATTTGTTTTATTTGAAACCCCAAAAAAAGAGCAAAGCACGCTCCAAACAATTTGCGACATGGTTGGGTCTTTTTGTTCTGTCATTTTCTCTATTTCACTCACTATAAATATCCTATTTAGACTAGCAGAAAAGCCCAGTATCGTAAAGATAATCCTTTCACTTGGTACTAACTTAAAATTACTTTTCTTCTTTCCATTTTTTCTTTTTCTTTTTACGTTCTTTTTTTATTTCATTGGCCTTGTAAGCTGAAATATTGTGTAAGCCAAAGCCTTTTTTCATACTTTCAGACATATAAAAATCCGCTTCATAACTAGTATCTTTATCCTTCCATGCATAAAAATCTGGTTTTTCAATAGATTCATATTCAACAATCATTACCGGGCCACCAGGCGTCTTACCACTATTGCTGACATGGGATTCGATATGATCATGATTCATCCATAAACCTGGGTTATTCATTCTCACTATCGCATCAATTCGAGCCCCCATCGGTACATCTATGACGTCAGCCCAATAAGGGCTATCAAGTGGCAAGCCATCTTTATGTGTCACCAACATATCGTGACCATGGAGGTGAAATGCTGTCTCAGAACCTGCACCAAATAATCTGAACCTTACAACATCGCCTTCTTTAACACGCAAAGGCTGTGTCATTGGAAAAGATTTGCCATTCATCGAATAATAATCGTTTGTTTCTGTAGGGTGTCCGCCTTCTCCAAATTTATCAGCAACCTCTGAGCTCCAACCACTGAACATAATAATCGCTTCTTTTGTCACTTCTTTTTCAATCGGTAGCGGATCTTTAGGCTCAACGATAAAAGTCCCCCCCACATGCCACGTAAGCCAACATGTTCAGGCACATTAACATGGCAGTGATACCAAAGGCTGCCTGGCTTATCCGCTTTAAAACGGTAGACATGGGATTCACCTGGTTCAGTGCCTAATTGAGAGACACCTGGCACGCCATCACTTTGCCATGAATTCGTTTGATAAACACCATGCCAATGTATGGTGTGATTAGTCGTGGTGTTATTGATCATGGTTACCTCAACATCATCACCTTCTTTGACATGAATCAACGGGCCAGGTACTTGGCCGTTATAGGCCCAAACTTTAGATTTAAAGCCAGGGGCTATTTCTAACTCAAGCTCCTCCACTGTCATCTCAAATTGTCTCAGTTCTGCTTGGCTAATCACTGGGTAAACAATAGAAAATAATGGCAATAGAAATAACCCTTGTTTTATCTTGGCCTTAGATAGTGAAAATTGCATTTTATTCTCCTTCTTGTTCACAACAAAGCACACGTAAATAGGCCACTAATAAATCAATTTCATTATCGGTCAAAATACCATCCCAATTGGGCATCAAAACAGACTTATCAATTGATTTACCACCAAATTTAATGACTTTGAATAAATCTTCATCGGTCCGTGTCACCATCTCTTCGGTGTCGGTATGATCTCTTGGTAACACCTCCATAAACTCAACATTGATGCCATAACCATCTCCTTCCATGCCATGACATTGGGCACAATAAGCCTGATAGAGTTTTTTACCTGACATTGGTTCTGCCTGGGTAGGACTAGACAATAAATAAGTCAATGTGATCATAACTCTCACTAATTTAGTCATGGCTTATCCTCCGACAAGGTCTTTAAATAACCCACCAGCTTTTCCACATCTTTTTGTTTGAGATGTTGGTTAGGCATGAGACTTTTTGGCTCCCATGCCTGAGGGTTCTGCATATATGAAATAAGATAAGTGAGTTGAAAACGTTCAAATGCAGTATAAAGCTCAGGTCCAGAGACGCCACCCTCGCTAACTGAATCTTTATGACAAGATGCACAGCCTTTAAATTTTCTAAAATTCAAAGAACCCATACGGTGAGATGCTTTCTTTATTTCGCCGGGATTTAAATCTGCCACTAATTCTGATTTTGCTTGTAGCGTCAATAATGCTTTCGTGGCCTCTTGTGCTTGCTGCTTATCTAGCTTTGGATGTGTTATAAAATCTGTTTCAGAAACAATATCACCCTCATCAGTCACCACAACATGCCGGCCATAATAAACACCAGCCGGATGTAATCGGGTAGGATTTTGCAACCACGACTCTAGCCAGACTGCCTGGTACTTATTCCCAGCATAAAACAAGCTTGGTCCTATGCGCTTCATCCTTTCATCCAGCATCATTTCCGCTGGTTCTGATACTGTATGGCAAGCGATACAGTTAGACAAAACCTCCTCGGCTGAATCAGCTTTCACAGATGCAGTCGAAATTAATGCAACTAACGCCACAGTTACAGAAAATAAATTTATATTTATTATCATTAGCTTATCTCCATTAATAGACAGAAATAACAACTAACGCAAAATCAAATTACCATCTCGTCCCAGTTTAGGATCAGCTTCATCATTATTTATTAACACGGTGATCGCACCTGTTAATGCATTTTTCATTTGATGATCCACTATGGCATTGTTAGTAGGACGGTCTTTAGGGCTAATAAGGTCAAAGGCAGCGGCGTGGGCTGGTGCGACCATAAAGGTTTGCATACCATAACTGACGTTTTTAGGGTTGCCATTGTCGTATACCCGATCCCAAATACCCGCTATCGGGTGAAAAGCAACACTGTCCGTTACTTGAGCATTAACGAAGAATATACGAACTAGCTCGCCGGGCTTAGATTGAAGCGCTAAACTGGCATTCGCATCATGAACAGGATCATAATGATACACCTTGCCATTAATTAAGTTAGCTTGTTTCCCTTCGTTTTTTGTATAGTTCTCTGTTTTCGTTCCTTCTTTAAATAAGTCTCCTTGTACTAAGACATATTCACGATCAGGTTTAGGATAAGCTTCCGAATAGCCTTCTTTGGGATCCACAATAATAACGCCATACATCCCACGGCCGATATGTTCAGACATTGCATCAGAGCTACAGTGGTAAATAAAGACACCAGGATGATTAGCTTGAAATTTAAACGCTTTCGTTTTACCTGGTTTTACTGGTGCGAATTCATCTAAGACATCAACAACAGCAGCATGAAAATCCATTGAATGACTTTCTTTGTTATCTTTGTCATTCAACATCGTAAAATCAACCGTATCGCCCTGTTTAACTCGTACTAATGGCCCGGGAATTTCCCCACCAAAAGTCCACATAGGTTGTGTATTGCCTGCGTTATCAATTACTACATCCTTTTCAATTACAGGGATCTCGACCTTGATGATCTCTGCCTGTGCTGCTGCTACAGTCACCAACCCCACTAAACTTGCTGACATTAACGTTAAGAATTTATTGCTGTTCATTATATTCTCCCTATTG
This sequence comes from Piscirickettsiaceae bacterium, assembly GCA_018646825.1. GTDB lineage: Bacteria > Pseudomonadota > Gammaproteobacteria > Nitrosococcales > Methylophagaceae. The sequence goes on along the minus strand of JABGUA010000057.1, from coordinate 4,897 downwards.
AAGTTGCCTTTATTAAGATTCATATAGTATGAATCTTAATAAAGGCTATACATTCATATAATATGAATGTATAGGAGGCTAAGCTGAAAAATGCTCTCTCTTCAAATTAAGAGGTCCTGTTTTACTGGTCGAACAAAGAGATAAATTTGGTATAAGTCACTTCCAAAAAGCTGATAAACTCGATTGTTATAGTCTTTAATAAAGCCAGTACTCATGCAATTAACTAAACATACTGATTACGCCTTTCGTGTTTTAATTTACTTAGCAATGAAACCATCGGAAGAATTAGCTACCATTCAAGAAATAGCTGAATATTTCGATATTTCAAGAAGTCATATGATGAAAATTGTGCAGAAATTAGCCAATGCTGGTTTCGTTCAATCAATTCGAGGTAAGCAAGGTGGTATTAAGCTAGGAAAGCCAAGCGAAGACATCAATTTACGTTCTATTATTGAACTGATGGAGAGCACGCTTAAACCCGTTGACTGTACAACTCAACCCTGTCGACTCAACCCAGGCTGTGGACTTAAAACCATTTTATTTACAGGGCAGCGACAATATATGGAGTATATCGGTCAATATACTGTTTCAGATCTAGTCAATCAGAATAATGGGACAGCCATAAAAGATCAGCTGTTATAAATAATCCGCACTAAACCGGTTATAAGGAACAAATAACGTGAAGTCTTTACCTCAGAACGTCAACGCCTATAAAAAAACGCCTGAATTTACTGAACAAACTGTACCAAAGGGCTTATTAAAAAATCATCAAACTAAAGCGGGGGTTTGGGGGAAAATCATTATTTTAGAGGGGCAATTGGACTACACAATCATAGAGCCTGGTAAAGAGACTATACGCCTCAGTACTGAGCGCTCTGATGTGGTCGAACCGACAATGCTGCATTATGTTGAGCCATGCAATAGCGTACGTTTCTATGTCGAATTTTATAAGTGACAAAACACTTTAGGTTTCAATAACAATCTAAAAAAAAAGCCTCCGATACACATATCGGAGGCTTAAACGACACATAATCAAAGCTGCTTGCTATTTTCACTTTAATTGACAGAACCGACCACTTATACTGAGGAGATAGAAGGTGCTGTTAACTTTATGACACAGCAACCATAAAAAAATTCCGGTAAAAAGATATTATTTTTTTCTTAGTGAAACTATTGTCGATATTCACCTTCTAAATCATGATTGTTAATACTCTGACACGTAAGCTAGTCAACAAATTTAGGACTAAAAATGAAAACAGGCTTCACCCTCGTTATACTCTCTTTAATTTTGTTCCCTGCCGCTTTATGGGGACTTGCTTGGTACTTTTCATCCGCACATATAGCAGCTGAGTTTTGCAAAGGTGATTTTTCTCTTTTCCATGAACACATTCGCTGCCAAAAGCCCCACATCGCTTTACTTATCTCAGTCATTTCTGCTTTTATTAGCTTCTTTATACTTGGCATGGGTGCTAAAAAAATTCGTAAAACCAGTGAAGAGCAAAAATAACTCGTAAAAAATACGCGGGTGATGTCACCTTTTGTTAATTGTTAGTGCACGCCGTTACTTTCAGGTTTTAATAGTCTAGTCGCCCCTATTTCGCCGCCCTAAAATGGCCTGAAGGTAGATCACAATAGGATCCCTATCACTGACAACGATATTACCAAAGCTACGATAGGTAATTTCAAAACTCTTAATGCAAAAAACCCTAAAATCACGATTGCCATATCACGTGGTTGAGCAACGGCACTGGTAAAAACTGGATCATACAAAGCAGAGACCAGTAGCCCTACAACTGCAGCATTAATAGCAAAAGCTCCGCCAGCTATTCTCGGGTTTTGAGTGAATGACTCCCATGTACCTTGTAGACTATAGATTAATAAGAAACCTGGTAAGAATATGGCTACCGTCGCCAACAATGCGCCAATTAAGGGCTGTTCGGGCGACATCTCCGCACCTAAGAAAGTCGCCAATGTAAACATCGGCCCAGGGATGGCTTGTGCTGCTGCATATCCCGTTAAAAACTGATCATTGGTAACGGCATCACCGACAGTCTGTTGAAGCAATGGCAACACAACATGGCCGCCCCCAAACACTAAACTGCCCGCCTGATAAAAGCTTGAAAAAAAGTCTGCTCCAACAAAAGGCAAACCTAAAAATAAGGCAAAGAAAATAAAGAGTGGAACCATTTTTATATATGATCCTGACTTATCGTATTCCTTTGGTATTAAAACGGGCCTTAAGCTTGCCCCAATAACTGCTGCCAGTAACAGCACAGCCATTTGTGTCCATAGGCTAGGTAACGCTAATAAACAGGCGACAGAGGACACCATAAGTGATATTGATATTTTATCCTTGCAAAAGGATTTAAACATGCTCAAGCTGGCATCAGCCACCACAATAACTGCCAATAGTTTCAAACCTTGCACAATACCATCTAGGGTATTACTTTGATTAGCATCAAAAGCGAGTGTCGCCAATAAGTACAACAATATAAACGATGGCAGTGTAAAGCCAAGAAAGGCAGCAAGGCCACCAGCTAAACCTGCACGTCTTAAACCAATTGCAAACCCGACTTGACTTGATCCCGGACCAGGTAAGAATTGGCTAAGTGCGACCAACTTTGCATATGCGTCTTGATCAAGCCAGTGAAGCTTTTGTACAAAAGTAGTCTGGAAATATCCAATATGTGCTGCTGGCCCGCCGAAGCTAATGCAACCTAAGGCTAAGAAACGGTAAAATATTTCAAAAATACGTGCTATGTTCAAAATTGGGTTCATCTACTCTTTGCCGTGCCAGTGAACGACCGAATGCAATTTTAAAACTTTAGATGGCATGACTTACATTCCCAAAACGCTTAATTCACACTTTTTTAAAACAAACTAACGTGTTTAGTGAGGGATCATTGTCCTGTAATAAGCGCGGTTCCATGACCGAAAATCCCTGGGCTGTAATTTGATCAACCCAGAAATCGATACCTTCAAATAACCTTAATTCAGCTTCATTCTGTTGCCAATTTACGCCGAGCCCAGCATTAAAGACAGTGTGGACGAGTGAACAGAATGTCTTCATTTCGTCTGTAGCGGCATCATGATCGCGTAATATGAAATGACCGCCGGGTGTTAAAACACGATGTATGGATTGAATATATTCGGCTAACCTCTCTCGTGGGCAATGATGTAAGCCAATATAACAAGTGGCCAAATCAATGCTTTTATCAGGTATCTCTTCTGTTGAGATCGGTGCGTAATCGTCCAAATCAAAGAACGTACCGACTTGAGCTATGCCAGCTCTCTCCATAATTTCTGGTGCAGAATTATCAGGTGTCGTGTCATTGGTAAGATAAACCGCACCCGTAAGTTCTAAAGCTTTTGTTAACGATTTTACGTAACGTCCGGTTGAACCAATTTCTAAATAGCCGTTTATCTGTGTTTGTTGTGGCAAAATTGCGCTTGTTTGGCTTTGCATCTCACGCTTTTGCTTGTATAGCGCTGGTAACGCGTAGGTTAACTCAGAGCCAACCGTCTTGATCTCTGGAATGGTGTTAGCCAGTGCATTGTATATCGCTTCATCATTATCATAACGCTGGCATGTTTTAATGATCAGCGAATGGAATTTTTGTTCAGGGTAAAGGTGATAAATATTTTGTAAAAACAAATAGAAATCATCTCTTGATTTTACTTGATGATAGACGGCTAAAAATTCAGAACTCTTAAAATCTTTACTCTCGAATAAAACGGCATCTTGCTGATACCTATAGTATTTTCCCCATAAACAGTTTCGAAAACGATAATCCGGATCCCATTTATTTTTCAGCTCAAACAAAGTCTGTGCTGTCGGATAACAGCGATGAAATTGATCGACCCTTGCATGTGGCTGGTAAGGTAAATAATAGCTACCATCATATTGAATCACGGCTTCGATCAATTCACGCGTCCAAATGCCAACTCGCTCTCTGTCTTCTAAACTAACCCCTTGTTTATAATATAAAACCAATGCGAACACTTCTTCACGTGCCCATGCTAAATAAGAGCCAGGATCTTGATGGGCATGTCGAATAGATACATTGACCACTTGGACATCGAAGCGTTTGAGGATCTCAGCCATATCATCGGTAAATGATTCGACATGTCTTACAGGAATAAAGTATTCCTGTAAGACATAGGTCTTTTTATCACGCGATAGAGGCTCAAGCTCACTCACAGCATAATTGGCTTCATCATTACGCATTGCCACTTTAGACTTCATATTTAGCAGTGGCTCGTAAATATACTTTCTACGAAAATGGCCAAATGGCGTTTCGGTAATCGCCCACAGCATATATTTTTCAGCAAGATATAAGCTGTTGCCAGATTTCTTATCATTCACATTGGTTGGCTTATCAGTGACAAACCAAGTCGTTGCTCTGAGACTATCAAAATGCGGTGGGACTAGATCGGCATTATGGAATACCGCTTTTTCATTATTCCTAATTTGGTCAGAAAAATACTGACCATAGTCTGCTCTCGCCATCTTTTGGCTAATGCGTTCTATTTTAGTATTTTCAGCTAACGATAGTTCGGCCTCAACAATAATACCAACAGCACCATAACCGCCGACAGTGCTATAAAACAGGTCTGAATTGTTATCCGGTGAGGCTTCGACTTTTGAGCCATCATGCAATAACAAGGTCAAGGCATTGACGGATAAAATAATGGGGCCAAAACCAATATACCGACCATGACAATTGACGCTAATCGAACCGCCAACCGTAAAATCAGCATAGGTCTGCATCACTTTCACTGACAAGCCAAAGTCTGTTATTTGACTTTGTATTTGACGCCAACATGCCCCCGCTTGTACACGTATAACGCGCCGTTCTGGATCGATATCCATCACGCGATTTAAGCCTCGCATATC
>JABGUA010000096.1 GCA_018646825.1 Piscirickettsiaceae bacterium | reverse complement strand
TTCAGCCACTACCTGAACATGCATTTTTTGACACGCCGCAAGAGATGTTTACGACGCAATTACAACGTTGGTTAACTAAAACAGGTTTTTTCAAGCGCGTGATACTGGACGATGCGCAACAAGCGGACTATATCTTAGAGGTTGCCGTTACGGGGCTTTATGGTGATAAAAGAGAGGGCCAACCAGCGCAGTCGGTACTTGAAATGCAGTTTTTTATGACCGATACCCATGCCAAAGCTGAAGAAGTGGTATTTCAAACAGGCTTGCATATTGATATAGATATAGCAGAAACAACGCCGTCAAACACAGTAAATGGCTGGAAAACAGCACTCATTAAGCTATTGTCGACCCTAGAGGACGATTTAAGCAGTTATTTTTCTAATGACCCCCCCTAGAGTGCACGTTGTATAAACGTGCATCAAATCGCCTATAATGATAGGATTACGGTTGAGTTGAAAATAACACCTAATATTGATTTGGATGAAAGTTAGATGACTGATGAAATTGCCTTAGAGTTGGACTCGATTGATATTGAAGATGAGATGAAGCAGTCTTATCTCGACTATGCCATGAGCGTCATAGTCGGTCGGGCACTCCCTGATGTAAGAGACGGTTTAAAGCCCGTTCACCGCCGCGTTTTATACGCCATGCGGGAATTAGGTAATAACTGGAACGGTTCTTATAAAAAGTCAGCCCGTATCGTTGGTGACGTCATTGGTAAGTATCACCCACATGGAGATACTGCCGTTTACGATACTATGGTTCGAATGGCTCAACCTTTCTCGATGCGATATATGTTGGTCGATGGCCAAGGTAATTTCGGTTCAGTTGATGGTGATTCACCAGCGGCGATGCGTTATACCGAAGTCCGGATGGCTAAAATCACCCATGAAATGTTGGCAGATTTAGAAAAAGAAACCGTCGATTTCACAGCGAATTACGATGAGTCAGAACATGAGCCATCAGTCTTACCTACCAAGATACCTGCCTTATTAATCAATGGTTCATCAGGTATAGCGGTCGGTATGGCGACCAATATTCCGCCGCACAACTTAACTGAAATTCTCAATGCCTGTATTGCCATGGTTGATCAGCCAGACATCGATGTCGCTGGTTTAATGGAATATATTCCTGGACCAGACTTTCCAACAGCAGCCATGATCAATGGTTCGGCGGGTCTTAGCGAAGCCTATAGAACGGGTCGTGGTCGGGTTCATATTCGGGCTCGCGCCGAAATTGAGACGAATGATAATACTGGCCAACAAAGTATTGTGGTCAACGAATTACCGTATCAAGTCAATAAAGCCCGTTTGTTAGAAAAAATTGCAGAACTGGTCAAAGACAAAAAGATAGAAGGTATTTCAGCTTTACGCGATGAGTCAGATAAAGACGGCATGCGTATGGTCGTCGTTTTAAAACGTGGAGAAGTACCCGAAGTAGTTTTAAATAACCTTTATAAACAAACCCAAATGCAAACGGTCTTTGGGGTCAATATGGTTGCCATTGTCGATGGTCAGCCAAGGCTATTAGGTTTAAGAGATATTTTAAGCGCCTTTATTCGCCATCGTCGTGAAGTTGTCACACGTCGCTCATTATTTGAGCTTCGCAAAGCACGCGACCGGGCACATATATTAGAGGGCTTAGCGACAGCATTAGCTAATATTGATGAAGTTATCGAGTTAATTAAAGCATCACCGAGTCCTTCAGAAGCGAAAGCAGCCTTGTTATCACGCGGCTGGGGATCAGAAATGATTCTTGAAATGTTGGGTGCAGCCGGTGCTGAAGCATCTCGTCCAGAAGGGCTAGATGAAGAGTTAGGCTTAATTGCTGGTGTTTATCATTTATCAACGACTCAAGCACAGGCTATTTTGGATATGCGCCTGCATCGCTTAACGGGCCTTGAACAAGACAAAATATTAGAAGAATACCGTGAGGTTTTAGGTGAAATTGCCAAATTATTAGCGATTTTAAGTGATCCTGATAACTTAATGGCTGTCATTCGCGAAGAGTTGGTCAAAGTCAAAGAAGAGTATGGCGATGAACGTCGTACTG
>JABGUA010000058.1 GCA_018646825.1 Piscirickettsiaceae bacterium | reverse complement strand
TGTCATTACAGGACTCAATAACCGCTACGCTTTCGAAAGTAAAATGCAGCGGTTATTTTTGGATGACGATCGCGTCGGTGACACTGCCGAGCACGTATTGTGTTATATAGAATTAGATCAATTTAAAGTGGTCAACGATACCTTTGGTCACAGCGTTGGAGATAGTTTATTACGAGAGTTAGCTGATATTTTTAAGCAAGGTTTTCGTAAGTCTGATGTGCTATCACGTATTGGTGGTGATGAGTTTGCTTTGTTGATGTTTGATTGTTCTATTGGCGCAGCCGAAAACCAACTGAATTTACTGCTCAAACGTTTGCGAGAGTTTAATTTTGAGTTTGAAGGACATGTGATCAATGTAACAGCGAGTATTGGTTTGGTCTTATTCGACCTTAGTACAACAATGACGGACGTTTTAAAGCAAGCAGATAGCGCTTGTTATGCAGCCAAAGAGGCAGGGCGGGATCGCTTGCATGTTTATTATCACGATGATGAGAGTATTTCACAGAGAACCGGTGAAATGTCTTGGGTATCTCGTATTCAACGCGCTTTGAGTGAAAAGCAATTTGTGCTTTACAGCCAAGAAATCGTACCGATTGCCGGTACGGACGCATTACCCCACTATGAATTATTGATTCGAATGCTTGGAGATGATGGCAAAATTATTCCACCGGGATTATTTTTTCCTGCGGCAGAACATTACAATTTAGCTGCAGCGATCGATTTATGGGTGGTTGACCATGTCCTATCCAATTTATGTGATGCACGTGATGCTGGTCATGATATTAAAGGTATTTATGGTGTCAATTTATCAGGACATTCTTTGGGTGATAAGCGGTTCTATGAATCCATTATTGAGCGTGTGAGCCAACATGATTTGAGCGAGCATGACGCTTATATTTGTTTTGAGATTACTGAAACTGCAGCTATTTTGAATATGTCGGCAGCGCTGAGGTTAATTAATGAATTGCGCTCAATGGGATGTTTGTTTGCTTTGGATGATTTTGGTAGTGGCTTGTCTTCATATGCTTATTTACAGCAGATGCCCATTGATTTCTTAAAAATTGATGGCATGTTTGTTAAAAACTGTTTGGATGACCCGGTCAAGTTGGAAATGATCCGCTCTATTAATAGTGTGGGACATGTTATGGGTGTTAAAACGATTGCTGAGTTTGTTGAAAATGAAGCTATTTTTGATAAATTATGTGAAATTGATGTTGATTATGCTCAAGGCTATTGGAATGGGACGCCTGTTCCTTGGGTATTGGCCGAAGTTGTTGCTAACGACACTGCATCCATTGTTTCTCAAGGCGTTTAGCAGATATTGGGTAAGCCGTTTTTATACCTTGTGCGAATAATGAAATTCTAAACTCTTCTATCATCCAACGGTATTGGATAAGTGATGCCGTCGTATCTTTATCTACATGGCTTAAATATCGTTGCCAGTGGGGTTGGATTTCAGCCATCCATTGTTTATCACGCATCGGATCACTGTTTAATTTATCTAAGCGTTGACCAATGGCTTGAAAATAAAAGGGGAGGCGTCTTAGGGTTTCTTCGGGAGTATGGTGTGCAAAGCCCTGATAAACTAAATAATTCAGTTGTGACTTGATGTCTTTAACGGCATTGATTGCCGTTAAGGGTAAGTTAGCGGTTAACCTTTTGGCGATCGTGTGGTATTCAGCTAGTGGTTTTGCCAATAGTTGGGCGAGTTTATTGGCTGTTTCAATTAAATCTCCACGCTTTATTTCAAGACGTTGTTCAAACTCGGCTTGGGTTGTAATAGCGTCATGACCCGAGATAAAACATTGATCAAAAGCGAGATGAATAAGGTCCGTTTTTAATTGTTCACAAGGTGTTTTGGCTGTAGTGTCTGTTATCTTATCTTGTTGAAATGGCGATTCAGGGACACTGACATAGTGCAAACACATTTGCTGGATATTAGGTAAGTGTTTGTTAAGGTATTTGATACTATCGGCCTGAGATAGCATGAATAGCCTTCTTAACCCTAGATGAGTTTGATGCTTGGCTTGTTTCGCGGTGTCTAATAAAGTTAAATCAACATGAGTGCCTTGATCGATTAAGGCAGGATAGGCTGTCATTTCTAGCTGATTTTGTTCTAGCGTTATTTGCTGTTCTAAATCACCAAATGTCCAGTTTGTTAAACCTTGTTGTTCATATTCACTATCTGGAATCGCTTGAAAACTCGCTGCTGCTTGTTGTGCCCACTGTTGTTTTAAAGCGGTTAAATTACGGCTTTCATCAAGCAATACACCCGTTTCATCAAGTAGTTTGAAGTTCATTTGGAGATGGTTGGGTAGCTCGATACCTTGCCAGTCTGAACGCGTAATTTCAACTCCTGACAGTCGTAGTAATTGTTTTGATAGTGCAATTAATAAATCACCGTCTTCTGGCGACATTTCTTTTAGGCAGTTATCGGCGAAGTTTGGTACCGGAATGAAATGGCGACGTTGTGATTTTGGTAAGCTTTTGATTAAGAAAATGACTTTTTCCCTTAATAAGCCGGGCACTAGCCATTCGTAACGGTCTGGATTGGTTTGATTAAGTAATGAAATAGGAATAGTTTGGGTAATACCATCTTGTAGTTGCCCTGGCTCGAAATGGTACTCAAGCTCCAGTGGTACACGGTTGACCAGGAGTTGATCTGGAAAGCTGTCTACGGTGATATGTTCAGCTTGATGTTGCATTAAGGCATCACGACTTAAGAATAGGTGCTTAGGCTCTGACTTTTCAATCTGTTTTCGCCATTTCTCGAAGCCCGCACCATTGACAATATGCTCAGGTATCTTCTGTTTGTAAAAATCGAACAAGACATCGTCATCAACCAATACGTCACGACGACGGGCTTTTTGTTCAAGCAATTCGATGCTTTGTATGAGTTCAAGGTTATGCTTAAAAAAGGCCGCGCGGCAATGCCAGTCACCTTGTACTAGGGCTTCCCTAATAAATATCTCATGAGACATGGCTTGGTCGATTGGCCCGAAATGACGGCGACGACGAGCAACGATTGGGAGACCATAGAGTGACACTTGTTCAAAAGCAATGACTTGTGCTGGTTTCTTTTCCCAATGAGGATCGGCATATTGTTTACGGACTAAGTCTCCAGCAATCTCCTCAATCCATTCTGGTTCTATCTTAGCGACAATGCGTGCGTAGAGACGTCCCGTTTCAACCAGTTCAGCAGCCATAATCCATTTAGGGCCTTTTTTATGCAGTGATGAGCCTGGGAAAATATGTAACTTTAAATTTCGGGCACCGGTATATTCTGTTTTATCCGTTTTGGCTGCAATATTACTTAATAAACCTGATAATAACGCTTGATGTATAGCAGGGTAATCAGCAACTTGTGAATTAGGTTTGAAGCCCATTTGCGTCACTTGGACATGCAATTGCCGGTGAATATCGTGCCACTCTCTTAAGCGGATAAAGGATAAGAAGTTTTCTTTACAATATTTACGCAGTTTATTCTGACTTAGGTGTTTTTGCTTGTCGTGATAGAGCGCCCAGAGTTTTAAGTAGGCCAGAAAATCTGAACGTTCATCCTTAAATTGGCTATGCGCTTGATCGGCTGCTTGCTGTTTATCCATTGGTCTTTCACGGGGATCTTGAATACTCAAAGCGCTGGCAATAATTAATACTTCGCTGAGACATCCTAGCTTATCTGCAGCAAGGACCATTCGCGCAATTCTTGGATCAATGGGCAGCGTTGCTAATTGTTTCCCGAGCTGTGTCAATTGCTGTTGTTTAGTGACTGCGCCTAGTTCTTCGAGTAGACGGAAACCATCGTTGATAACTTTTTGTGGTGGTGGGTTAATGAAGGGGAATTGCGTCGGCTCGCCTAATTTCAACGATGCCATTTGTAAGATAACGGAGGCTAAATTCGTTCTAAGTATCTCAGGATCAGTAAAATCAGGACGACTATTAAAATCAGCTTCATCATAGAGCCTGATGGCAATACCAGCGGCAACACGACCACATCGCCCTGAGCGTTGGTTGGCACTCGACTTTGATATTTTCTCGATAGGGAGGCGTTGGACTTTATTACGAACGCTATATCGACTAATCCGAGCGTAGCCTGGATCGATGACATAGCGAATGCCTGGAACGGTTAATGATGTTTCTGCCACATTGGTGGATAAGATAATGCGCCTATGTCCACCCGTTTTGAAAACACGGTTTTGCTCGGCAGCCGATTGTCTGGCAAATAAGGGTAATACTTCGGTTTGTGGAGGATGATGTTTTCTTAAGGCTTCAGTCACCTCTTTGATATCACGTTCACCGGATAAGAAAATCAAAATATCACCTCGACCTTCTTGACACAATTCATCGGTGGCTTCGATGATTCCTCGGACCATGTCGTAATCGCGTTGTTCTTCATCGTTTTCCATCGGCGGACGGTAACGAATTTCGACAGGGTAAGTTCTGCCCGTTACTTCAATCACTGGCGCTTTGTCGAAATGGTGTGAAAAGCGTTCGGTATCAATGGTGGCGGAAGTGATAATGACTTTCAGGTCAGGGCGCTTAGGCAATAATTGTTTAAGATAACCAAGCAGGAAGTCGATATTTAAACTGCGTTCGTGGGCTTCATCAATGATGATTGTGTCGTATTGATTCAGAAATCTATCATTTTGTGTTTCGGCAAGCAAAATGCCGTCAGTCATGAGTTTGACATAACTTTTGTCTGCTTTGACTTGATCATGAAAGCGGACTTTATAACCGACAATATCACCGAGTGGGCTTTTCAACTCTTCCGCAATACGTGTTGCAACGGTTCTAGCAGCAATACGGCGAGGTTGTGTATGGCCGATAAGGCCTTGTACACCCCGACCAAGCTCTAAGCAGATTTTAGGAATTTGTGTAGTTTTACCAGAGCCCGTTTCACCACTGAGAATAACGACTTGGTTATTTTGAATTGCTTGTGCAATTTCTATTCGCCGTTCAGTAACCGGTAATTCTTGGTTGAATTCTGGTTTGGGCAGGTGCTGTTGTCGTAGTTCACGCCGCTGTATTGAATCTGTAAGCTTGACTTCAAACTGCGCTAAGTGACTTGCGTTGGCATCAAGATTCTGCTTTTTGCGTAGGCTAGCTAATCTGCGACGTAGCGAGTGTTGGTCGATCAGCATGGCGCTGCTGATCGATTGCTGTAGTTGGTTAAGCTTGTTTTTCACTGTGATATCTAGGCGAGTGCAGATTTTAAAAAAGGTTGAATAAACCTTATTTTAAATCATTTGTTATGCGGTAGTGAGGGTTTGTTTTTTTGGAAGAAACGTCGGTGTTAACAATTTGTATTATTAATCGTGCCGTCAGGCATGGTGGTGTTGCAAAAAATAGCACCTCTTTGATTACTGCCTTTTAAATTAGCACCGGTTAAATCAGCATTCGTGAAATCAGTAAAGATCATTTGTACTTTACGTAAATCAGCTTGACGCAAATTCACATTGTGTAATTGGGCGTAATCTAAAATCGAGCGCCGTAGAACAGCATCTTCTAGATTCGCATTCTCTAATTTAGTGTGGGCTAACCAAGCACCTTTGAGTGTTGACTGGCTAAAATTGGTATTGGTTAAATCAGTATTACTGAAATCGGCGTGGGTGAAGTTTTGCTTACTCAAGTCTGCATTACTGAGATCACAGCGTGTACATTGGTGGGTATTCATCAGCGTATCTATATCTGCCTGTTCGTAGGCGATTGCACTGCTTGTTATGATTGAACCAGCCAAAAGTACCGCTAACTTCATTTTTTTCTCCTGAATGATAATTGAGGTATCAAACAATTCATCACTATTGACGCCGTTGTCATTAGTTAAGTTCCCCGATTAGATCGGTCGCTTATTCTAAAAGATAGTTCGATGTGGATACAAGCTATTCCGTATTAACGCGGTAATTTTATGACCGGTTCTTTTGCTGGTCGATAAAAGGCAGCAACATGGCCAACCGACATGACGATATCGGCATTATTGGTTTCTGCGATATTATTTAAAATGACGAGACGTTCTGTCTTTTCTGCGCCACTGACTTTGACTTTGATCAACTCATGGCGGCTGAGTGCATTGTCTATTTCAGCTTGTACAGTTTCTGTTAAGCCTTTGTTACCCAACATTACAACGGATTTTAAGGGATGTGCTAAACCGCGTAAATAACGTTTTTGCTTATCGTTAACTGCCATGAAAGTACTTACCTGTATTAAAATAGATCGATTATACAGGATGCGACGATGACCCCACATAAGTTAACGATTACCGCTGCGCGTGGCATGTTGCCCTTGTTGGCAAAAGAGCTCGCCGCAATGGGTATTACTGAGACCAAGCAAGAACAAGGTAATATTCGTTTTATGGGTAGCTTGGAACAAGCCTACCGTGTCTGTTTATGGTCGCGTGTTGCCATTCGGGTTTTGATGCCGATTGCTCATTTCTCTGCCACCACAACAGATGAACTTTATGCTGGTATTAATGGTTTGCCCTGGGAAGACCATATCGATGGAGAGGGCAGTACTCTAGCCGTCGATTTTAATAGTTTCCGTTCGAAGATTCATCACACACAGTATGGTGCCCAACGTGTCAAAGATGGCATTGTTGATCGGTTTCGTGACCAAACGGGTGAACGCCCTTCAGTCGACTTACACCAACCCGATTTAAGAATTAATGTCTACGTTAAGCACAACCAAGCAATCGTCAGTATCGATTTGTCTGGCGAAAGTTTACATAAACGCGGATATCGTGTGACAACAACTGCTGCCCCGTTAAAGGAGCATCTAGCCGCAGCTATTTTGATGACTGCAGATTGGGCTAATTTGGCAAAGCAAGGCTGGAGTTTGATTGACCCAATGTGCGGTTCAGGTACGTTTTTGATTGAAGCTGCAACAATGGCCGCGGATATTGCACCCGGTCTTCAACGTGATTATTTCGGCTTTTTATACTGGAAGCAACATGACAAAGACGTTTGGAAACAGTTAAAAGCTGAAGCAGAACGACGCCGTCAAAGTGGTTTGTCACGTTTGCCCTTTATCATGGGGGGGGATGCCGATGCCTCAGCCGTCAAAGCAGCAAAAGACAATATTGCTGAGGCCGGGCTTGCTGACCGAATTCAAGTCGAGCAGCGTGATTTGCTTGATTGGCCTGCACATGCGAGTCAGTTATCTAATCAAGGCTTAATGGTGTGTAACCCACCTTATGGCTCGCGTATCGGTGAAGTGAGTGAGTTGCATTATCTGTATGAAAGTCTTGGTAATATTATCAGCGTTAGCTTACCAGGTTGGCGTACGACGCTGATCACCGATAATGCAGATTTAGCTAAGTTTACGGGTTTAAAAGAGTTCGATCGTTCTCCTTTCGACAATGGCCCAATTGCCTGTGAAGTCATTAATTACCGTGCAGTGAGATCGGTTTCTGCTAATACACAAGCTATTACGCCTGTAGATTCCGACGAAGCGAGTCAAGCCCCTGTTACTGTTGACCCTGATTATCAGGCCTCTGAATATAGTGAGATGTTTGCCAATCGCTTTAAAAAGAACCTGAAACATATGGCCAAATGGGCGAAGAAAAACGATATTGACTGTTATCGTGTTTATGATGCTGATTTGCCGGATTACGCGGTAGCGATTGATTTATATGGGGATGCAGTTCATGTACAAGAATATGCACCTCCCAAGCAGATTGACCCTGAAAAAGCAGTACAGCGTTTAAAAGATGTGATGTATTTATTGCCATTGATACTTAATATTCCAGCAGCAAAAGTGGTATTAAAATTACGTCAAAAACAACGTGGCCATCAGCAATATGAAGCACAAAGTGCTCAAAAACAGCGTCTTAAAGTGATAGAGTCTGGCTTACAGTTTTTGGTTAATTTGACTGATTATTTGGATACCGGCTTATTTCTTGATCACCGGATCACACGTCAAAAAATAGCGAGCTTATCCACAGGCCGTGATTTCTTAAATTTATTTGCCTATACAGGTTCAGCCAGTGTTTATGCGGCGAAAGGTAAGGCTAAATCTACAACAACAGTGGATATGTCGAATACTTATTTGGGTTGGGCTGAAGACAACCTGGCGCTTAATGGGTTTAAAGGCGAAAACCACAAATTTGTTCGCGCAAATTGTCTTGAGTGGTTACAAGGCGCTCAACAAACAGAACAGCGTTATGGCTTAATATTTTTAGATCCACCAACCTTTTCTAATTCTAGCCGAATGGAAGGTGTTTTTGATATTCAACGTGACCATGTGGCCTTAATTCAAATGACTGCAGCCTTATTGACTAAAGACGGGCAGTTGGTTTTTTCGACCAATCGTCGCGACTTTAAATTAGATGCTCAGGCTTTATCCGAGTTACAAATCAAAGATATCAGTCATGAGACCTTGCCTCTCGATTTTAAACGTAATGCAAAAATTCATGCCTGCTGGCTGATTAATAAAAATTAACCCTTTATAATTTAGAGTCGTTAATAGGTTTTAGCCATTTTTTCTAATAGGGTTGATTGAGCACAAACAGCCTCAGTATGTTCATCTTGTTCGATGCGTTGATAGCGACCATCTGGAGCCAGCTGCCATGCTTGTACATTGTCGGCTAAATAAAGCTGTAAATCATCGATGATTTGTTGGCGAAGTTGTTTCGCTTGAATTGGGAAGCAAGCTTCGACACGGCGGAGTAAATTACGCTTCATTAAATCAGCGCTGGCAGCCCAGACTTCCGTGTCACCATCATTATCGAAGTAGTAGATTCGAGTATGTTCTAAAAAACGTCCGATAATGCTGCGTACATGAATATTTTCAGATAAGCCTGAAATCCCAGGTTTGAGACAACATATTCCCCGGGTTATCAAGTCAATTTTAACGCCTGCCATTGATGCGCGGTATAGGGCGCTGATCATTGTCGGTTCGACTAACGAATTCACTTTAATAATAATATGTGCTGATTTACCCTCTTTCGCATGGCTTATTTCTCTATTGATACGGCTTAATAAGCCGTCCATCAGGGTAAAAGGGGCGTGCAATAATTTATTGGTTTTAGGGACTTTCCCTAAGCTGGTTAATTGGACAAAAAGATTACTGACATCTTCTGTAATTTGTTTATCTGAGGTTAAAAAGCCGTAATCAGTGTAAATACGAGATGTACTACGGTGATAGTTACCTGTACCTAAGTGTGCATATTGACGGAGTTTATTATTTTCTCGCCGCAAAATTAACAGCATTTTTGCATGGGTTTTGTAACCAACAATACCATATACAACATGGACGGCAGCTTGTTGTAGGCGTGATGCTAACGTTACATTTTCTGCTTCATCAAACCGGGCCCGAAGTTCAATCACAACCGTGACTTCTTTGCCGGCCTTTGAGGCAGCAACCAAAGCATCAACAATCGGTGATTTGGCGCCTGTCCGGTAGAGCGTCTGTTTAATTGCTAAGACAGTTGGATCAGAGGCCGCTTGTTTGACTAAATCAATAACGGGGCTAAATGAGTGGTATGGGTGATGTAATAAGACATCCTGTTTACGTAAGACAGCAAAAAGATCAGAGCCAGAGGGTAGGGTGCTTGGATAGCCCTGGCTGAAGGGTTTGAATTTCAATTCAGGCCGATCGACAAGACTATGGATTGCTTGCATACGACTTAAATTGACTGGCCCATTGACCAAGTAGACATTATCTTCTTCCATACCACATTGGACACGCAGAAAATCGACCATAGCTTCAGGACAATTATGGGCAATTTCAAGGCGGACTTCATCACCATAGTTTCGGTGTGTTAACTCGTCAGCAATAGCTGATAACAAATCACTTGTTTCTTCTGTATCGATAGCCAGATCACTATTTCGTGTGACACGGAATTGATAGCAACCTTTCACTTTCATGCCATAGAATAAGTCTTCAGCGAAAGCATGAATAATTGATGATAGGAACACAAAACGGTGTGTTCCGGCTTTATCACCTTCATTGGGCAGTTCGATAATGCGTGGCAGTGCTCGCGGCGCTTGTAAGATTGCAAAGCCACGGTTACGTCCAAAAGCATCTTTACCAATGAGAGAAACAATGAAGTTTAAACTTTTATTCAATAGGCGTGGGAAGGGATGGGCAGAATCAAGCCCCATTGGGCTTAAGATTGGTGCAATTTGTTCTAGGAAATAAGTGCGAAGCCACTTGGTCTGTTCTGGTGTCCAGTTGGCACGTGAGAGCACTTGAATGCCTTCTTGTTCTAGTTCGGGTAGTAGAACATCATTTAAGACTTGGTATTGCTCTTCAACAATTTCATGTGCCCGGGCTTTGATAAGCTTAAGTGCTTCTTGAGGTGTTACTTGATCAGCTTCTATGTATAGATCACTGATTTCAATTTGTTGAATTAAGCCAGCAACACGTACTTCAAAAAACTCATCTAAGTTGGTACTTGAGATACAAAGATAATTGAGCCGTTCTAATAGCGGAACAGCCTGATCAAGTGCTTGTTGTAATACTCGCCAATTAAATTCAAGTAGGCTTAAATCCCGATTTAAATAAAGGTCAGGGTTATCTAAGTCTATTGTGGTATTTTCAGTCGTCATCAGTCTATTATCAATTAGTTATATGACACTGGCGTGACAGCATCTTCTCAGGCGAAAAACAGCTATTTTACGATACTTAAAGTATAGCTTAATGTGTTGACAAAAAGTGTAACCGGCTTTGAATTACCATCGATATTTATCAAAGTTTTCTGGATTAGCCCAATGGCGGCTGTTAAGCCAGTCTCTTTTGAACTGATAATCTTCTATGGCATAACTAAAAAGTAACTGGCCATTCAGCTCTCCGCGTTTTTTAAAGCCGAGCGCGAGATAATCGGTTAATTGCCAACTGGGTTCAGCCCGTTGTTGGTCAACAATAAGTAAGAGATGTTGTGCATACTGATTTCGCAATGTGGCAAGCCACTGTGTGGCATCGACTTTAGTTAAATTTTCTATGACATCACTGATAATGGCAATATCGATAGGTGGCAATGTATTCAACTGTGCCAAGCTGAATGGTGTTGTCAATGTATGGGATCTGGTATCTTGCACCTTAGATAGGGTTTTTTTAGCCAGCTCACCGGCTAAAAGTAGACGCTGACCATGATATTGTTGAATAAAAGGCAAGATAATTTTTGATAAATCTGATAAATCAGTCATGACTGAGCAGGATAAGACATCTCTGGCTTTCTGGGAACAAAAAAGGCTTAGCCAGATGAGCCATGAAGAATGGGAAAGCTTATGTGACGGCTGTGGTCGCTGTTGTTTACATAAGTTAGAAGATGCCGATGATGGTGAGGTGTTTTATACCCGTGCGGCTTGTGAATTGTTGGATATTGCGCAATGTCGCTGTACCGATTATGCCAACAGAGAACAGCGCATGCCTAATTGTGTACAACTTAGTGTTGAGCAAGCGAAGTATTTTGAATGGTTGCCTCCGAGCTGTGCTTATCGATTATTAGCCGAGGGCGAACCGTTACCAGATTGGCATCCCTTAATTTCAGGGGATCCAGAGAGTGTTGTTAAAGCTGGTATTTCAGTCCGTGATATTGCTCGGCCTGAAGCTGAACTGGGTGATTTAAGAGATGAAATTGTTTTATTGCGTGATGTGATAAAAGAATCAGTAAAGTAGCCTATGAAGCCCGAAGAAAGTAAAATTTTCACGGCAAGTTTAGAAAAGGCAGCCGTTGCATTATTGCGGTTAGAAGTCTTTCGCAAACCTGATGACCTCGCTCGCCGCTTTGGTTTACCTTTACCCGTTCCTCGATACTGGTGGCGAAAAACAGATCAAAAAACGACCCCC